>NZ_JAAGPP010000042.1:0-56468 GCF_017104975.1 Burkholderia sp. Ac-20344 | reverse complement strand
CAGAAATCCCGGGCCAGATCGGAGATCCGTCCCGAAAACTGGCTCTTGACCCAGTCCAGCTTGAAGCGGTTTGGCGCGGCGATGGACAGCGTGTTCGCCGACGCATCGAAGGCCACCGGGGCCAAGGGTTTGATCCACGTCACGTACTGCTGGGGCGTCAGCTCGCGCTCCAGCAGTGCGGAACAGTGTTGCCAGAAATCGTTCATCAAGTAACTGTCGTTTTTTGCGTGCACAGCGCGGCTCGCCGGCGCCCTTGTCGCGGTAGCGCAACAAGGCCCGAAGCGGTCGTGCGAGCGTGCCTCGGACGCCTGCGTCACAGTCTTGGAGGGGCAGGCGCGAGCCGAAGCGGCGTGCGGGATTCTTGGAGATAAGGCGAGATTCTACCGCCAAACGCGGCCACAGCGGGAGTTATCCACAGGCTGGTTGTGTGGGGTGCGGGGCCGGATCGCCCGAGGCGTGCACAGGCGAGCGACGCCTAAAGTATTGACCGTCAAGAGAAAAACGGTTTAAATAGCGGGTTCCGCGAAAACCAATCCTGTATTCCCGGCGATTGCGTTCGCCCGAATGCCTCCGGTTAAGGGCACGCGGTCCCCTGAATTTCGACATTCTCGAACAAGTGAGAACATCATGAAACGTACTTACCAACCGTCCGTGACGCGCCGCAAGCGCACCCATGGCTTCCGTGTCCGCATGAAGACGGCAGGTGGCCGCAAGGTCATCAACGCTCGCCGCGCGAAGGGCCGCAAGCGCCTCGCCATCTAAGGCAGGTTGCGCGCTGTGTCCGCCGTCCGCAGTCCTGCGGAAGGTACCGTCGAGCCGGGTGCGAATCCGTCGCAGACGAAAGCCGCCTTCCCGAAAGCTGCGCGACTTCTGAAAACGGATGAATTTTCATCCGTTTTTCGTTTGCGTCCCTGGCGGCGCTCCGCGCACTTCGTGATTTACGGCAAGCCGACCGGCCAGCCTGCCCGTCTGGGGCTCGTCGTCGGCAAGAAGTATGCGCCGCGTGCAGTAACACGTAACCTCGTGAAGCGGCTGGCGCGCGACGCGTTTCGCTTGCGCCGGGCCGAATTCGCCGGTTACGACCTGCTGCTGCGGCAGCACACGCGCTTCGACAAGAAAGCGCTGCCGAGCGCGGCTTCCGCCCCGCTCGCGGCGATGTGTGCGGCCGAGATCCGCGAACTGCTCGACAGGGCAGTCCGGGAGATCGCCCGCCGTGCGTCGAAGCCCGCGTCCGAGTGACGCATCCGTCCGCAGTGCGGCGTTCGCGCCTGCCCGGCCGGTTTTGACGCGGCGCCGAACGGCGTCGCCCAAGGTATGGAAACGGTATTGATCGCCTTGCTGCGCTTCTACAAGGTTGCCGTGAGCCCGATGCTCGGCAACCGTTGCCGTTTTTATCCTTCCTGTTCGGATTACGCGCGCGAGGCAATCCAGTATCATGGCGCCGCGCGCGGCACGTATCTCGCCGTCAGGCGCGTGTGCCGATGCCATCCGTTTTCCGCGGGCGGCATCGACCTCGTCCCGCCGCCCAACTCCGACACTCGCGCTCGCGGCGAAGCCGACGCGCGGTCCCATCGACTCTGAGACAACGCATGGATATCAAACGCACCGTCCTATGGGTGATCTTCTTCATGTCAGCTGTCATGCTGTACGACAACTGGCAGCGCTCCCATGGACGCCCGTCGATGTTCTTCCCGAGTGCCACGCAGACGGCCCCCGCGGCCGCTGCCGGCGGTGCATCGGGCACGGGCGCGACGACGACCGCAGGTGAAGTGCCTGCCGCCGCAGCCGGCGCCGCACCGTCGACGACGGCACCGGCCGCCCAGGCGCAGCTCGTGAAGTTCTCGACCGACGTGTATGACGGCGAAATCGACACGCGCGGCGGCACGCTCGCGAAGCTGACGCTGAAGAAGCAAGGCGACGGCAAGCAGCCCGACCTGTACATCACGCTGTTCGACCACACGGCCGGCCACACGTATCTCGCGCGCACGGGCCTGCTCGGCGGTGATTTCCCGAACCACAACGACGTCTACACGCAGCTGAACCCCGGCTCGACGTCGCTGACGGGTGACCAGAATTCGCTGAAGCTGTCGTTCGAATCGCCGGTGAAGGGCGGCGTGAAGGTCGTGAAGACCTACACGTTCACGCGCGGCAGCTACGTGATCGGCGTCGATACGAAGATCGACAACGTCGGCACGGCGCCTGTCACGCCGACGGTCTACATGGAACTGGTGCGCGACAACACGGCCGTCGAAACGCCGATGTTCTCGCATACGTTCCTCGGGCCGGCGGTCTACACGGACGCGAAGCACTTCCAGAAGATCGACTTCAGCGACCTCGACAAGAACAAGGCGAACTTCGAGAAGTCCGCCGACAACGGCTGGGTCGCGATGGTGCAGCACTACTTCGCGTCGGCCTGGATTCCGCAGCAGGGCGCGAAGCGCGACATCTACGCCGAGAAGATCGATCCGACGCTGTACCGCGTCGGTGTGAAGCAGCCGGTCGCCGCGATCGCACCGGGCCAGTCGGCCGACGTGCAGGCGCGCCTGTTCGCCGGTCCGGAAGAAGAGCGCATGCTCGAAGGCATCGCGCCGGGCCTGGAACTCGTGAAGGACTACGGCTGGGTGACGATCATCGCGAAGCCGCTGTTCTGGCTGCTCGAGAAGATCCACAGCTACGTCGGCAACTGGGGCTGGTCGATCGTGCTGCTGACGATCCTGATCAAGGCCGTGTTCTTCCCGCTGTCGGCCGCGAGCTACAAGTCGATGGCGCGCATGAAGGAGATCACGCCGCGCATGCAGGCGCTGCGTGAACGCTTCAAGAGCGATCCGCAGAAGATGAACTCGGCGCTGATGGAGCTGTACAAGACCGAGAAGGTCAATCCGTTCGGCGGCTGCCTGCCGGTCGTGATCCAGATCCCGGTGTTCATCTCGCTGTACTGGGTGCTGCTCGCATCGGTTGAAATGCGCGGCGCGCCGTGGGTGCTGTGGATTCACGACCTGTCGCAGCGCGATCCGTTCTTCATCCTGCCGGTGCTGATGGCCGTGTCGATGTACGTGCAGACGAGCCTGAACCCGACCCCGCCGGACCCTGTCCAGGCGAAGATGATGAAGTTCATGCCGATCGCGTTCTCGGTGATGTTCTTCTTCTTCCCGGCCGGCCTCGTGCTGTACTACGTCGTGAACAACGTGCTGTCGATCGCGCAGCAGTACTACATCACGCGCAAGCTCGGCGGGGCCAAGAAGAAGCCGGCCTGACGCCAGGTGCACACGCGGGCGCGAGCCGCCCGCGAGGCACGCAAAAAAGCCGCATGGTTCGCCCATGCGGCTTTTTGCTTTTTGCGGTTCCGGTGCGGGTTCAGCCCTTCTTCGATTCGCCCGAGTCGCCGTAGAACTGCTCGACCAGTTCCTGCACGAGATAGCGATGATGCGGCGACAACGCTTCGATCTTCGACGCGAGTTCGATCGTCTCGGGCGTCGGCGGATAGCGCTCGTCGCGCGGCAGCGGTTGCGGCGTCGGGTGCTCGATCACGCTCGGCGACGGGCCGTAATGCAGCCAGTGGACTTCGACGCGCAGCCATTCGGCGAGCGTCGCGAGTTTGTCCGATGTCGGAATCGTGCGGCCCGTCAGCCATTTATGCGCGGTTTGCGGCGAAACGGGCTGCGCTCCGCGGTGGCGCAGATTGAATCGGTTCGCCAGCTCCGTCGCACCGGTGACCTTCTCCGGGCTGCGCCGCAGGGCGAATTTCAGGCGTTCCGAGAACGCGGCTTTTTCTTCGGATGTCGGCATGGAGGAGATTGTGCAATTCCATCGACGCATTTCAGACAACCATTTGGGATAAACATATCCCGTTCGGATGAATCCCGGTCTTGGTCGGGGGGCGTGGTGAAATTGAGGGCCGCAGCGTTGGGCCGCTCCAGCAGGCATACTCGTCCGAAACGGTGGCTGTGACATTGCCCTAGGTTGATACTCGGCTTATCCCCGACGGGATAAATTCGGGTGTGTCCGAATCCTGCGAGGCGGCCGGTGGCGTGTGTGCCGGCACGCTACAATGCCGGCGTTCCGATGCTCGAACTGTTGCGCGGGCGCACCATATTCACTGATTACCCGATTCATCCGATTCCCATGCTCGCTACCGATTCCGATCCGATCGTCGCCATTGCCACTGCTGCCGGCCGGGGTGGCATCGGGGTCGTCCGCGTATCGTTCGGGCGCGGCGGCGAGGCGGCCGCGTTGCCGCTGATCGACGCGTTGTGCGGGCAGAAGCTCGCACCGCGCCATGCGAGCTACGTGCCGTTCCTCGACGCGCACGGCGCGCCGCTCGACCGCGGGATCGCGCTGTATTTCCCGGCGCCGCATTCGTACACCGGCGAGCACGTGCTCGAGCTGCAGGGGCATGGCGGGCCGATCGTGATGCAACTGCTGCTGCAGCGCTGCCTCGATGCGGGGCGCGGTTTCGGGCTGCGGCTCGCGGAGCCCGGCGAATTCACGCGGCGCGCGTTCCTGAACGACAAGCTCGATCTCGCGCAGGCCGAGGCCGTTGCCGATCTGATCGAGGCGAGCACCGAAGCCGCCGCGCGCTCGGCCGGGCGTTCGCTCGACGGCGCGTTCTCGCGGCAGATCCATGCGCTCGTCGAAGACGTGATCACGCTGCGGATGCTGGTCGAGGCGACGCTCGATTTTCCCGAAGAAGAGATCGATTTCCTGGAAGCGGCCGATGCGCGCGGCAAGCTCGCGAAGATTCGCGCGCAACTCGCGCACGTGCTGGGCGACGCGCGGCAGGGGGCGTTGCTGCGCGAAGGGCTGTCGGTCGTGCTCGCGGGGCAGCCGAACGTCGGCAAGTCGTCGCTGCTGAATGCGCTGGCCGGCGCGGAGCTGGCGATCGTCACGCCGATTGCGGGCACGACGCGCGACAAGGTTGCGCAGACGATCCAGGTCGAAGGGATTCCGCTGCACATCATCGATACGGCCGGGTTGCGCGAGACGGAGGACGAGGTCGAGCGGATCGGCATCGCGCGCACGTGGAGCGAGATCGAGCGCGCGGACGTCGTGCTGCATCTGCTGGATTCGCGCACGGGGATGACGGCGGATGACGAGGCGATTGCTGCGCGGTTTCCGGGCGGCGTGCCGGTGGTGCGCGTGCTGAACAAGACGGATCTGACCGGTGTGGCGGCGTGCGTCGAGCATCCGGCGGCGGAAGGCGATTTGACCGAGGTGCATCTGTCGGCGAAGCGCGGCGACGGGATCGACATGCTGCGTGCGGAGCTGCTGCGGATTGCGGGGTGGCAGGCGGGGGCCGAGGGTGTGTATCTCGCGCGCGAGCGGCATTTGATCGCGCTGCGGGCTGCGCAGGAGCATTTGGCCCAGGCGGCGGATCACGCGGAGCAGCGCGCGCAGTCGCTCGATCTGTTTGCCGAGGAACTGCGGCTCGCGCAGGAACAGCTGAATTCGATTACCGGGGAGTTCACTTCGGATGATCTGCTGGGGGTGATTTTCAGCAGGTTCTGTATTGGGAAGTGAGTGGGCCGCTCACGGTAACCGGACCTTCTCTCCCAATGCCGGACTGAAGGGTACCAACTGGACGATCGTCGATGTGCATTCGATCGACGACGTGTTGAGAGAGGGTGATTTCTGGCCAATGCCCTACATCGATGGCAAGCAGCCGTACGGCGATCGCACCGGCTTCCAGATCGACCTGGCCGAACTGCTGGGCGAGCCCGACAAGCGGGGCGTCAGAGGCAATCTGATCGAAGACGCTGAAAAGGGACACGCGCGTCGAGCGTCTCCCCCACGAAACGCTTACCGTCCTACAGGTATTTCTGATGCATGCCGAGCTGACCTCGCCGGCCTGATTGCGTGAGGACCCGGATCAACATATCCGGACCGTCACGCACGTCAATCCCAATGCCGATGATGGTGATACCCGCCACCACCGTAATACCCGCCGCCATCCGGCACCACGATACAGCCGCTCAACAGCACGGCGACGCCGGCAATCAGCAAAAGGGTCTTCTTCATCGCGTTCACCTGCTCGGGTTCAATATGGAACCCAGCATAGCGAGCACGCGCAACACCGGCTGTAAGCGATCGTTTCCCCGATCCGCAATCCGTAACGGCGGATTATTCCGGTCAAAATGACCGTAACAAATTCCCGAAACCGCAGACGTTTTCAGGCCGTGACGACCCTGTTTCGCCCCGTATCCTTCGCCCGATACAGTGCGGCATCGGCGGCTTCGATCAACGCATCGGGTGTCGACAGATCGTCGGCCGACACGGTCGCGCAACCGACGCTCACGCTCACCCGCCCGGCGGGTGAAGCCGGCATCGCGAGATCGAGCCGCAGCACCGCTTCGCGGGCTTCCTCGGCCACCACCCGCGCACCCCGCGCCCCCGTGTTCGGCAGCACGATCGCGAACTCCTCGCCGCCGTAACGCGCGACGATGTCCGCTGGCCGCCTCACCGCGCCGGCCAGCGCATTCGCGACCGCGATCAGGCACGCGTCGCCCTTCACGTGACCGAACGCGTCGTTGTACGCCTTGAAGCGATCGACGTCGATCATCAGCAGCGACAGCGGTTCGCCTTGCCGTCGCGCCTGCAGGAACAGCGTGTGGAAATGATCGTTGAAGTGCATGCGGTTGAACGCGCCAGTCAGACCGTCGCGCGCGGACGAACGGATCAGCGTCGCATGCGCCTCGAACAGCCGCTGGTACAGCATCGTCACTTCCCACGCGAGCACGCACACGAGCACGCCCGGCGTGAACATGCTGAAGATCCGCGCGAGATACCAGCCGACCGTGAAGCGATTGGTGCTCATCAGGTTCAGCGTGGTGTCGGTGAGGCACGCGAGCACCGCGATCGCGAGCCACAGGTCGAGCGTCGTGCGCAGCCGGCCGGTGGCCAGCACGGCCACGAGCGCCAGCGCATTGAGCAGCCACACGACCAGCGCGACGGCGTTGACGGGCAGCACGGCCGCGTCGCCCGGAGGGTGAAACGCGGGCGGCAGCGACACATTCAGCGCGAACAGGCACAGCAGCCCGGCGACGACAGCCGGCCCGCCAATCAGCGCGAGCGTCCACCAGCGTGTCTGCTGCGTGCCGATCGGTGCGCGCGCCAGCCGCTCGCGCGCGAGCAGCGCAACCATCACGAAACTCGGGAAGCCGGCATGCCAGAAGATCCACATCCACGCGGCGCTTTGCGGTTGCGCGCCGAACAGCCCGTGCGGCGCGAACACCCCGGGAAAGGTGAGCAACTGCAGCGCGACGGCGAGCGCGGTGAACGCGTAGGCGCCGCCGAGCGCGCCGAGCACCGGCTGGCGCGTCACGGTGAACTGCGCGCCGAGAAAGAACGCGGCAATGCTCGCGGTGGTGAACACGGTGAGCGCGCACATCGGCATGAACGGCTCGACGGCCGGCAGCGCGACGTTCGCGTGCGGCGCGGCGATCCCGAGCGCGAGCACGATGACGAGGGCCGTGAGGGCGCCGAACCAGAGCTGCCGGCGTGTCGTGTGCTGGATCAGGATGCCTTCCATGGAATTCCCCGGGCACGTAGGCGGAAACGCCCGGTCTTGCGCCGGGCGACAGGCAGCCGGCCGCTCCGCGACCGGTGCGGCCTGATCCTATCGCGTTATGCGTGCGCGCTCAAACTCCGAGGCCAGGACCGAAGTTGCCGGCGACCCAGTGCGTGACGGCGTTGACGTCTGCGTAGTCCTGTTCGGGCAGGCCGTCGAGCATCGACAGCACTTCGTTGCTGGCGCCGGCGTCGCGCGCGGCATCGACGATCGCATCCTTGTTGGCCGGGTAGCGGACGGCCGCCAGCACGTCGGCGATCTGCAGGTCGATCGTTTCGTTGGGAATGTCGTGCGGAGGCTGGGCGGGCTGGTCGTTCACGGCGGTGTCTCGCGGAGTGAGCGGGTTGAACGGGAATCGGATCGAGGCGGTATTCGGGTGCGTAACGGTGCGCGTCGCGCGTTCACATTCCGGGGCGGCCAGGCCGGCGCGACCCGTGGATGAACGGCGATCGGCTCAATGCCCGCGTCGCACGCGTCGCCACGGATGCTTCCAGTCGATATGCGGTGCGTTTTCGTCGCGCGGATGCTGACGCCGATGTTCCTGCCAAAGTTCGTCGGAAAACAGCGCCGCCACGATCACGAGCGGCAGCACGAGGAAAATTCCGAGTATGACTTGCTCGATCACGATAGCCTCCTTGCGGTGGCAGGAACCCTTGCTCCCATTCTAGGCTCTGAACTTCGCCCCCGTTCAATTTCTTACAGTGCGGAACAGGTCCGGACGCGGCCTTACCGCACGTGCGCCGGGCTCAAAAAGGACATGAACATGCAACTCCAGAACGATACCAACACGCTCGCGCTGCGGCCGCTGGAGCGCCAGGACCTGCGCTTCGTCCACGAACTGAACAACGACGCCAAGATCATGCGCTACTGGTTCGAGGAGCCGTACGAAACCTTCTCGGAACTGTCACAACTGTACGACCGCCACGTGCACGACCAGCGCGAGCGCCGTTTCGTCGCGGTCGACGCGCAAGGCGAACTGGTCGGCCTCGTGGAGCTGATCGAGCTCGACTACATCCATCGCCGCGGCGAGTTCCAGATCATCATCGCGCCGCAATGCCAGGGGCGCGGCTATGCGGGCCAGGCGACGCGCCTTGCGATCGAGTACGCGTTCAAGGTGCTGAACATGCGCAAGCTGTACCTGATCGTCGATACGTCGAATGCGGCGGCGATTCACGTGTACGAGAAATGCGGATTCCAGCACGAGGCCGAATTGAAGGAAGAATTTTTCGGAAACGGCGCGTATCACAACGCTTATCGCATGTGCATCTTCCAGCGCGATTATTTCGAACGTCAGCAATCCGGCCAGAATAACGCAGGGTAAACGCGCTGGCGAAAGGCGCTTGCGGCGGGGCTTCCGCGGGCGCTGAATCCATGCGGAGAAGTACGGATAAATACGGATTCGCTTATACCTGGCATTTTTCTTGTATCAGGTAAATGCGATTCCGCGCTGCGGTAAAGTCGAATCGTTTCGGATGACTTTATGTGCAACGCATCAAAATGATCCGGAGAGCGAAATGGATTATCCAAACCGTTCAATCGCCGCATTGTAACTTTGATGAAAGCCTTGCTGCGCAATGCTTTCCGCCCGACGGCTCGGGCCTGTCTGCCGGGCGGCGCGAGTCGCTCTGCTTGCGCTTGGCGCGAAAAAGCGGCTGCGCACGGGGTGCGACAATCCGCCGCTATTGCGGTCGCACAACAAATGTGCTTGCTATCGTTTGCCGGTCTTCTAAAGTGAAAAACGTGGCTTCACGATCACCTTTAAACACATAGCTAACCCGAGCCTGGTGCACGCAAGCCTGGAGACAGAACATGATGAAACGTACCGGTATCCTTTTTGCCCTCGTCGGCGCATTTTGCGCGGTGTCGATTGCCCAGGCCGGCGGTGATTCGGCCGTCAAGCCGACGCAGGAAATCCAGTTGACGAAGAACGCATGGGGCTGCCTGTCGAAAGACAATCTGGACTCCGTACTGAACCACGAGCGTGACGGCAAGTCGCAGGCGAAGCAGCAATACTTCGACGACTTCCGTTGCCTGTCGGTGCCGGAAGGCCAGCGCTTCCGCGTGGTGTCGGTCGACCAGGGCGACGTGCAGTTCGTCAGTGCCGACAACAGCGACCAGCAGGGTCTCTGGGCCGATTCGCGCTTCGTCAAACAGTAACCGCGTAGACGCCGCGCCGTCGTACGACGCGAGCGCGCCGGCCCGATGAGCCGGCGGCGCGAACCCAACACGGCCCGGCCCATGCCGGGCCGTTGCACTGTGGGTCGTTGCGCATGACATGCGCCGGGCGGCGCGCATTCGGTATCATCACGGCCCGACCGAACCGAATGCCCGCCTGGGCCGCATCCGCATGGCGCTGAAATCCACGATCTACAAAGCCGAACTCCAAATCGCCGACATGGATCGGCATTACTACGCCGATCACGCGCTGACGGTGGCGCGCCATCCGTCGGAAACCGACGACCGGATGATGGTGCGCATCGTCGCGTTCGCGCTGTTCGCGCACGAGCGGCTCGAATTCTGCAAGGGGCTGTCGGACGTCGACGAACCCGACCTGTGGCAGAAGGACCTGACGGGCGCGATCGACGTCTGGATCGAAGCCGGCCAGCCGGACGAACGGCGCATCTCGAAGGCGGCCGGCCGCGCCGGGCAGGTCACGGTAATCGCGTACGGCGGCAAGACGTCGGATATCTGGTGGCAGGGCGTGCGCAGCAAGGTCGAGCGGCTGCGCAACGTGCAGGTGCTGTCGCTGGCCGACGGTGTCGCGGCCGCGCTCGGGCGGCTCGCGGAGCGCACGATGCGCCTGCAGTGCACGGTGCAGGACGGCGCCGCGTGGATCTCGAGCGCCGACCACGATCCGGTCGCGGTCGAATGGACGGTGCTGAAGGCGCGCGCCGACGCGTGACGGCCCGCGCGCAGGCCGGCCACGTTCAGCCGATCGCGGCCGGCGGCCCCTTGAATTCGAGCATGTTGCCTTCCGGGTCGAACAGGTAGATCGACGGCCCGTAGCCGCCGGCGCCGTAGCGTTCCGCGGGCGCGCCCGGCCGTGCGCCATGCTCGGCGAAATGGGCGATCAAGGCGTCGGGATCGAACGGCTCGACGCGCAGGCACAGGTGATCGAGATTGCGTCCCGTACCGGGCGGGCCGCTGTCGGGACGGTCGATCGGGCCGCCGACCGTCAGCAGGTCGATCAGCGCGTCGCCGGCACGCAACTGCACGAGGCCCAGATCGGGCTGTTCCTTCTCCACATGGCAGCCGACGGCGTCGCAGTAAAAGCGCGTCATCGCAGCCATGTCGGTCACGCGCAGCACGATGTGATCGATCGCGCGGATGGTCGGTTTCATGGGCAGGCACTCCTTCGCAGTCGACGAGCATCGAGTGTAGACGCATCGCGTCTGCGCCGCCCGCCGGAACGCGGCACAATCGACAGACGAAAAAAAGCCCGTTCACGCAGAGCGGAACGGGCTTAATCCATATCAGGAGGAGACATGGAGGAGACAGTTCCAACTATACACACGGCGATGGTGCGACGCAATATTCCGAATGCAAAAAAACGTCAGGACGGCGATTTGTCGCATCCGCAGTGCAGCAAATGGGTGACGGGACGATGACGAAAACCGCGCTGGAACAGCCGGCGCGCGCGTTTTGCCGGATTTGTGTTCAATTGATGCGTCCCCGGTTCGCCGGCGCGAATCATAGAGCAAGATTCAGGGCGCGACGGCACGTGCCGATGTCTAGAGTAGGCACCATCTACACTAGAGAGTGCGAGGTTCAGATGAAAACCGCCTATCCGACCGATGATGCCCGCTGGGGTGCCGTCACCGAGCGCGATCCGCATGCGGACGGCGCGTTCTTCTACGCCGTGAGCACGACCGGCGTGTTCTGCCGTCCGACCTGCGCGTCGCGGCTGCCGCGCCGCGAACATGTGTCCTTCTTTGCCGATACGGCCGCCGCGCGTGCGGCCGGCTTCCGGCCCTGCAAGCGCTGCCAGCCGGAAGGGCTGCCGCGCGAGCTCGAGATCGTCAACCGCGCGTGCGCGGTGCTCGATGCGCACGCCGAGCGCCTCACGCTGCAGCAACTGAGCGATGCCGTGCACGTGAGCCCGTTTCACCTTCAGCGGCTCTTCAAGCGCGTGGTCGGCGTGTCGCCGCGGCAGTACCAGGCCGCGCAGCGCGGCGCCGCGCTGCGGCAGGCGCTGCAAAGCGGGCAACCGGTCACGCAGGCGGCCGTCGATGCGGGCTTCAACTCGCCGTCGCGGCTCTATGCGTCGGTGCCGCGCGAGCTCGGGATGGCGCCGTCGGCGTTCCGCCGCCAGGGTGCCGGCCTGCGGATCGACTATGCGACCGCATCGACGTCGCTCGGCACGGTGCTCGTCGCCGCGACCGAACAGGGTATCTGCCGGATCGCGTTCGGCGACGAACCGGCCGCGCTCGTCGGCGAGCTGAAGGACGCGTTCGCGCGCGCCGAGCTGGTCGAAGCGCCGGCACGGCTCGCGCCGTTCGTCGCGCAGATCCGCGCGTACCTGGACGGCACGCGGCACGCGTTCGACCTGCCGCTCGACATCGCGCCGACCGCGTTCCAGCAGCGCGTATGGGAAGCACTGACACATATTCCGTACGGCGAAACGCGCAGCTACTCGGAGATCGCCGAGGCGCTGGGCGCGCCGCGCGCGGTGCGGGCCGTCGCGTCCGCGTGCGCGTCGAACCCGGTCGCGCTCGCGATCCCGTGCCACCGCGTCGTACAGAAGGGCGGCGCGCTTTCCGGGTATCGTTGGGGCGTGCGCCGCAAGGCGACGCTGCTCGCGTCCGAGGCGCGTCATGCGCACGACGATGAAACCGAATCCGTTGCGGAGGGCAGCGCAGTTTGAGCATCGCAAAAACAACGATTACGTCCATCGTGAACGGCGGCCAGGTGCCGCCGTCCGCGCAAATGGAACTGCGCTTCAATGCGCCTTACGACTGGGCGCGCGTGCTGCGTTTCTTCAGCGGGCGCGCGATTCCGGGTGTCGAGCAGGTGGCGGACGGCGTGTATCGCCGCATCGTCGATCTGCACGGCGACGCTGGCCGGCTCACGGTTGCGAAACATCCGCGCAAGCATTGCCTGGTCGCGACGGTCGAAGGCGCGGTGGCGCGTCATGTCGATGACGCGTTCGCCACGCGCGTCGCGACGATGTTCGACCTCGGTGCCGATCCGGGCGCCATCGGTAGCGGGCTGGCGCGCGATCCGTGGTTCGCGCCGCTCGTCGAGGCCGCGCCGGGGCTGCGCGTGCCGGGCGCATGGTCGGGGTTCGAGCTGGCCGTGCGCGCGATCGTCGGCCAGCAGGTGAGCGTGAAGGCCGCGACGACGATCGTCGGCCGGCTCGTCGAACGGGCCGGCGAACGTGTGGTTCATGAAGACGACGGCGCGCCCGCGTGGCGTTTCCCGACGCCCGACGCGCTGGCCGCGTGCGATCTCGACAAGATCGGGATGCCCGGCAAGCGAGTGGCGGCACTGACGGGCGTGGCGCGCGCGGTGGCGGCCGGCGACGTGCCGGTCGATCGCGCGCACGCCGATCTCGCGACGCTGCGTCGTGCGTGGCTCGATCTGCCCGGCATCGGCCCGTGGACCGTCGAATACATCGCGATGCGCGCGTGGCGCGATCCGGACGCGTGGCCGGCCTCCGATCTCGTGCTGATGCAGTCGATCGCGGCGCGCGATCCGGCGCTCGACCGGCTCGCGACCCAGAAGCACCGCACCGAAGGCTGGCGGCCGTGGCGCGCATACGCGGCGCTGCATTTGTGGAACGAAGTGGCCGACCGGGCGGGCGGCGCGCGCGGCGGGTGATCGCGGCGGCTCGCGGCCGGGTGCGACCTGACGAGGCAGCGATGCAACCCGTTGCGCAGGTCGTGCCGACAGGCCACCTGCCGGGCACCGGCCGTCACGGCCATTCCGTGAATCCGTCGCCCGCCGATTGCCGGATGCGCGACGCACGCTTATCCCCCTTTCCGCGGTCGATTCGGCGGCACGGTTGCACCTGCCGCCACCCGTTTGCGCATCACGTTCCGTCGGACGAATTCGCGTAACCGGCGTGCCCGTTGCCGTCGCCTGAAACCGGTCGCAAATGCGGCGACCGCCGCGACCGGCCCATCCGGCGGCCCGCTCCGGCCCGCGCACCGTGCCCGGAGCCACCTCAAGCGCGTGTCCCGGCGAGATGTTAAAGTGCCCGCTACCAACGAAGCGACCAACAATCCAGCCGGCCGCGCGCGGCGTTCTGCGCGCGGCCGTCACGCACTTGCGTCTCCATGTCGAACACCATGACTCACCGCCAGTCCGAACTGCTGCTGAATCGCCTCGAAGCACTGAGCTCGGGCCCGACGCGGCAGCATCTGCCCGACGGCCTGCGCGGCATCGAAAAGGAAAGCCTGCGCGTGACGCGCGACGGGATGATCGCGTTCACGCCGCATCCGCGCGCGCTCGGTTCCGCGCTCACGCATCCGTCGCTGACGACCGACTATTCCGAAGCGCTGATCGAGCTGATCACGCCCGCGGAAGGCGACGCCGCGATCACGCTCGAACGTCTCGACGATCTGCACCGCTACGTATATGCGTCGCTTGGCGACGAGATGCTGTGGAACGACTCGATGCCCGGCCTGCTGCCGGCCGACGACCAGATTCCGATCGCCGACTACGGCACGTCGAACATCGGCCGCCTGAAGACGGTGTACCGGCGCGGCCTCGCGTATCGCTACGGCCGCACGATGCAGTGCATCGCCGGCATCCACTACAACTACTCGCTGCACGAGGAAGTGTGGCGGCGCCTGCACGCGGAAGAAGGTTCGACGGCCACGCTCGTCGATTACCAGTCCGAGCGCTATCTCGCGCAGATCCGCAATTTCCGCCGCCGCAGCTGGCTGCTGATGTACCTGTTCGGCGCGTCACCCGCGCTCGACACGAAGTTCCTGCGCGGCAAGCCGCACAAGCTCGACACGTTCGATGCCGATACGCTGTACCTGCCGTATGCGACGAGCCTGCGGATGAGCGATCTCGGCTACTCGAACACGACCGCCCAGGCCGCGCTGCACGTCGACTACAACACGCTGCCCGGTTATCTCGACGCGCTGTCGACGGCGGTGAGCGAGCCGTATCCGGCCTACGAGGCGATCGGCACGCATCGCGACGGCGAGTGGATCCAGATCAACACGAACGTGCTGCAGATCGAGAACGAGTTCTACTCGACGATCCGGCCGAAGCGCGTCACGTATTCGGGCGAGCGGCCGCTGCATGCGCTCGCGTCGCGCGGTGTGCAGTACATCGAGGTGCGCTGTCTCGACATCGACCCGTTCGAGCCGATCGGCATCGCGCTGGAAACCGCACGCTTCATCGACGCGTTCCTGCTCGCGTGCGCGCTCGACGAGAGCCCGGCGCTCGACTGTCCCGCGTACAAGGAAGCGAATGCGAACTTCGGCAGCGTGACGATGGAAGGGCGCAAGCCGGGGCTCACGCTGCAGCGCGACGGCGAGTCGGTCACGCTGCAGGCGTGGGCGGACGAGCTGATGGCCGATATCGAAACCATCGGCCGTCGTCTCGACGAAATCCGCGGCGGCGACGAGCATGCGCGTGCGATTGCCGCACAGCGCGAGAAGCTCGCCGATCCGGAGCGTACGCCGTCCGCGCGCGTGCTGCGCACGATGCGTGAGCACGGGCAGTCGTTCCTCGGGTTCGCGCTGGCGCAGAGCGAAGCGCATGCCGCGCATTTCCGCGCGCATCCGCCGTCGGCGGACACGCTGCGCACCGAGCAGGCGCTCGCCGCGAAATCGCTGGCCGAGCAGGCCGAGCTCGAAGCGAAGGAGGCCGGATCGTTCGACGCGTTCGTCGCGGCCTATCGCGCCTATACGCTGAACCGCTTCAGCGTGTGATGCCTGGCGCACGTGCACCGCGTCGGTCGGCGCGGTGTGCGATGCGCATCTCCGTCGCCGGTCGGGGCGCACCGTTGTGCGCTCGGTCCGGTTCAATCAGCCGTCAGTGATGGGCGTACGTGCCGCGATCGATCGCGTGCGGCAGCGCCGGCTTGCCCGATTCCACGTTTGCCCCGCCGTCGCTGCCGTAGCCGGCGTGCTCGCCGCGCGCCTGCGCGGCACGGTGCATGATCGCCTGCATGTGTTCCGGAAAGTCGGGACTGCTAGCGAGGCTCGTCCGGTAGCCGGCGGCCTGCAGCTCCACGAGTTCCTGGCGGACCTCGGCGCGCGTCAGTGTCGACGCGGCCTGCGCGTGAGCGGCGAAGGCCGCACCGATCAGCACCAATGCACATGCCGCCTGTTTCATCGTCTTCATCGTGTTCACTCCGTGAGGTTCCGGTGCCGTGCCGTGGCCGGCGCGGGCGGAATCGATGCGGCCAGTCTAGGCTTCGGACGCCAGACGAAACATCCCGCCCGCCGTCAGGCACCTTTGCCGCACGTGCAACATTGCGCGGGTGGCGGCGTCGCGCTGCGCCGCTCGAGACGGGCTTCCTGTCGAACGCGACAGCGGCCCGCCTGCTGCCGGTCAGCGGGCGGCGGCCGGTCCGTATCGGGGCGGCACGCATCGGGCTTGTCCCCCTTGTACAAGCGCAGCGCGCCTCCTAACCTCTTTTAAGCGACCGATCGGTTGGCCGTGCGACGTCGTTGCGTGCGCAAGCGCCTGATCGTCGTCGTGACCGCAGGACATCGCCTTGTACCGAAACCGGGGCATCCGGATGCCTACCCGGGTCGACCGCCGTCGGGTTGGAGTAAGCGCTGAAGCGCCAACTCCAACCCGCCACGCCATGGGACCAGAGTAAGCGCTAAAGCGCCAACTCTGGCCGACAGGAGACACGATGAACCCCACCGACGCCCTACCGCCCGGCATCGTCTTCGCGCAGCCGCTGACACCCGTCGCCAACTCGCTGCTGCTGTCCTTCCTCGTCGCCGCGATCCCGATCGCGGTCGCGCTGATCGCACTCGGCGTGCTGCGCCGCCCCGCGTGGCAGGCGTCGCTCGCCGGGCTCGTCGCGGGCCTCGCGGTCGCGATCGGCGCGTGGGGCATGCCGGCCGGGCTCGCGTTCAACGCGGTCGGCGCGGGCATGGCGCTCGCGGTCGTGCCGGTGATGTGGATCGTCTTCAACGCGCTGCTGCTGTACAACATCGCGGTGAAGTCGGGCCGCTTCGACCAGTTCCGGCAGTGGATGCTCGACAACCTGCCCGACGATCGCCGCCTCGTGCTGCTCGTCGTCGCGTTCTCGTTCGGCTGCCTGCTCGAAGGGATCTCGGGGTTCGGCACGCCGGTCGCGATCACGAGCGCACTCTTGATCGCGCTCGGCTTCCCTGCGCTCGAAGCGCTCACCTATACGCTGCTGTTCAACACGGCGCCGGTTGCGTTCGGCGCGCTCGGCGTGCCGATCACCGTGCTCGGCGCGGTGACGTCGCTGCCGCCCGCGACACTCGCACAGATGGTCGGCCGCCAGTTGCCGTTCTTCGCGCTGCTGCTGCCGTTCTATGTGGTCGGCGCGTACGGCGGGCTGCGCTCGATCTCGAAGCTGTGGCCCGCGCTGCTCGTGTCGGGCGGCAGCTTCGCGATCGCGCAGTTCGTCACGTCGAACTTCCTCGGGTACCAGCTCACCGACGTGCTGTCGTCGCTCACGTCGCTGATCGTCACGATCGGCTTCCTGCAGGTATGGAAGCCGCAGCCCGATCCGCAATACGCGCTCGCGCGCAGCGTGCCGGCAACGGCCGGCGCCGCGCGCGCGGGCTTTGGCGGCTGGCTGCCGTGGCTCGTCGTGTCGGTGATCGTGATCGTGTGGGTGCACGCGAACATCGCGGCGATCGGCGACGTGAAGATCAAGTGGCCCGGCCTGCACAACGCGGTGTTCGTGTCGCTGTACCACAAGCCGTATGCGGCGATCTGGGACTTCCAGCCGCTCGGCACCGGCACCGCGATCCTCTTGTCGGCGATCGTCACGGCCGCGCTGACGCGCACCGGCGTCGGCGATTTCTTCGAATGCGTGGCGAAGACCTGGCGGCAGACGTGGATCGCGATCGTCACGGTGATGATGATCGTCGGGCTCGCATACCTGCTGAACTACTCGGGGATCAGCTACACGCTCGGCACGGGCGTCGCGTCGACGGGCGCGCTGTTCCCGCTCGTGTCCGCGTCGCTCGGCTGGATCGCCGTGTTCCTGTCCGGCAGCGACACGTCGGGCAACGCGCTGTTCGGCAACCTGCAGGTCGTCGCCGCGCGGCAGCTCGGCCTCGATCCGGTGCTGATGGCCGCGACCAACTCGTCGGGCGGCGTGATGGGCAAGATGATCTCGCCGCAGAACATCGCGACGGGCGTGTCGACGACGGACCTGAAGGGGCAGGAGGGCGTCGTGTTCGCGCGCACGTTCTGGCACAGCGTGATCCTCACGCTGCTGCTCGGCGTGCTCGTGTTCCTGCAGCAGCACGTCCTGACGTGGATGATTCCGGCGTTGCCGAAGTGAGTTGAGCGCAACGACAGAAGGAAGGCACGAGGAAAAACGAGGGAAGGCGCGGGAAAAGCGCCAGTCAAGTGCGGAACCGGCGAACGCGCGGCAGTTCAGCGCGCGTTCGCCCGCCGCACCGTTCGTCCTGCTTCATCCGTCCCGGCCGCATCGCTGCCGGCCGGCAGGATGCACGCGAGGAACGCGTCGATTGCGGGGCTCTGGCGGCGCGCTTTCAGGTAGTACACGTATTCGTCGATCGTCGTGTCGACGCCCCGCAGCGCGATCACGCGCAAATCCGGGTGGCGCTCGGCCTCGCCGAGCGGAAACAGGCTGCCGCCCACGCCATGCAGGATCGCCTCGCGGATCGCTTCGCGGCTGCCGATTTCGGCCACCGATACGGCGGCGACCCCGGCCGTCGCGAGGATCGTCTCCGCGCAGCGGCGCGTCACCGAGCCTTCCTCGCGAATCAGCAGCCGCACGTCGGCGAGCTGCGCCGGGTCGATCGCGTCGAAACGCGCGAGCGGATGCGTGCGATGCACGACGAGCACGAGCGGGTCGGTCGAGATCACCTTGCGTTCGAGGCCTTCGGCATCGTTGCGCTGCGACGAGACGGCGAGATCGATGCGGAATTCCTGCAGCGCCTGCAGGATTTCCTCGGAGTTGCCGATCCGGCACGTGAGCGCGATCGACGGATGCGCGTGCGAGAAGCGGCCGACCGCGTCCATGATGTAGTACGGCCCCGTCGCACCGATCCGCAGGTGGCCTTCGAACAGGCCGCCGACGTTGCGCAGCATGATGTCGGCCTGCGCCTCGAGCGCGATCATCTTCTCGACGAGCGGCAGCAGCTCGATGCCCGTCTCGGTGACCTCGAGCTTGCGGCCGCTGCGGTAGAACAGCTCGACGCCGTACACCTGCTCGACCTGCCGGATCTGCGCGGCAATCGTCGGCTGGCTCACGCCCAGGTGGCGCGCGGCGCGCGTGATGCTGCCCTGCCGGACGGTCGCGTGGAATGCCTTCAGCTGATCGAACACGACTCGGCTTCTCCCCCTCTTTATCGCGCGTCAGCGTAGCGCATGCATGTGTCGGCCGGATGAAAGGCGTGTCGTGCGCCGCTTCGAAAAAAAGCTGGGGGTGACCGCAAGAAACCTGCTGGAACCGGTCACGGCCGGGACATGCCGGTGCGGGGTAATAACGGCAATGCAGCAGTCGCCGGCCCCGCTCGACCGGCCCCCCCATTCCTACCGACAACAGGGTTCTCTTCATGTCCTCGAACAATCGACGCGATTTCCTGCGCCTCGCCGCGCAGTCGGCCGGCGCGATGGCCGCCTACGCGGGCTTCCCGCCCGCGATCCGCAATGCGCTGGCGATGCCGGCCGCCTATCGCACGGGCACGATCCGCGACGTCGAACACGTCGTGATCTTCATGCAGGAAAACCGTTCGTTCGACCATTACTTCGGTGGGCTGCGCGGCGTGCGCGGCTTCAACGACCCGCGCCCGCACCTGCTGCCGAGCGGCGCGCCGGTGTGGCAGCAGCCGCCGGCGTCGGTGTTCACGAAGAACTACCATTCGCGCGGCCTCGATCCGTCGGCGCCGTACGTGCTGCCGTTCTACCTCGATCCGAAGCAGACGACCGAATTCCAGCCGGGCACCAACCACGGCTGGAGCAGCGGCCACCTGTCCTGGAACAACGGCCAGTGGGACCAGTGGGTGAACCAGAAGCAGGACGTGCTGACGATGGGCTACCTGAAGCGCCAGGATCTCACGTACCACTACGCACTGGCCGACGCGTTCACGATCTGCGATTCGTACTTCTGCTCCGCGCACGCCGACACCGCGCCGAACCGCATCTACCTGTGGACCGGCACGGTCGACTCGCGCAACGTCTACGGCACGCAGCCGAACGGCCCGGGCATCGGCGAGCGCAACGACGTGAACGGCTACACGTGGACGACCTACGCCGAACGCCTCGAGAACGCGAAGATCAGCTGGAAGGTGTACCAGGGCGGCACGGGCATCCCGGGTGACCCGACCGACAACTACACCGACAATTCGCTGATGTTCTTCAAGCGCTTCCAGGTGAAGGAGGGGGCGAGCGGCCCGCTGGTCGACAAGGGCGCATCGGATCACACGCTCGCCGAGCTGAAGGCCGACGTGCAGGCGAATCGGCTGCCGCAGGTGTCGTGGATCGTGTCGCCGTACAAGTACAGCGAGCACCCGCAGGCATCGCCGACCGACGGCGCGTTCTACATCAACATGGTGCTGGAAGCGCTCACATCGAACCCCGAGGTGTGGGCGAAGACGGTGTTCATCCTCAACTACGACGAAAACGACGGGCTGTTCGACCACGTCGTGCCGCCAGTGCCGCCGGTGACGAGTGGCGTGGGCGGCCAGGGCATCGTGTCGTCGAACCTGCTGTCGAATCTCGGCGACGAGCTGCTCGACCTGAACAAGTACCCGGGCGAGATGAGCCCGCTCGTGCCGGGCGCGGATCCGGGCGGCATCCAGCCGATCGGCCTCGGACCGCGCGTGCCGCTGATCATCATTTCGCCGTGGACGAAGGGCGGCTGGGTCTGCTCGGAGACGTTCGACCATACGTCGGTGCTGCGTTTTCTCGAAGCGCGTTTCGGCGTGAAGGAGCCGAACATCAGCGCATGGCGCCGCTCGATCTGCGGCGACCTGACGTCGGCATTCGACTTCTCCGCGCGCCCCGACACGCGCACGGTGAGCTTCACGGTGCCGCAGCACATCGCGACGGCCGGCCAGGCGTACCAGGTGCCCGCGCAGCAGTCGATGCCGGCGCAGGAGCCCGGCACGCGTCCGGCACGTGCGCTGCCGTACGAGCTGTTCGTGCACAGCCGCGTGAGCGGGCATGACGACACCGTATCGCTCGACTTCGCGAACACCGGTGACGCAGGCGCGGCGTTCTACGTGTACGACCGCCGCAACCCGGCGACGCCGCCGCGCCGCTATGCGGTGTCCGCGCACGACCGCTTCGTCGACACGTGGAACACGTCGGCCGCGCGCGGCGATTACCATCTCGCGGCATACGGCCCGAACGGTTACCTGTGCGAGTTCCAGGGCAACACGCGGCTCGCCGCGGACGGCCGTCACGCGAACCCCGAAGCGCGGATCGGCTACGACGTACGCAACCGCCACGTGTACCTGCAACTGCGCAACAGCGGGCGCGCGACGTGCCGCGTGACGGTCGACAACGCGTACAGCCACAAGCATGCGCGGACCTACACGCTGGAGCCGGGCGAGCGCGTCGAGGATCACTTCGAGCTGTCGTCGAGCCACGGCTGGTACGACCTGACGATCACCGCGACGACGCTGCGCGGCGGCGACGACAAGGTCGTGCGCCGCTTCGCGGGCCACGTCGAGACGGGCCGGCCGAGCCACAGCGATCCGGGGCCGATGAAGCACCCGACGGCCTGACGGCCGGTATGCGTCGCGCGATGCGGGCGAGGTCGGCCCGCCGCGCGGCCGCCGCCTGCCGGCTGTGTTCCAGTCGCGTTCCGGCAGGCGGAATGGGTTTTTGGAAACTGAAAACTGTTGACAATGTGTCGGGCCGAGGGGTATACAACGGTCATTCGCCGATATGGCGCCCTCGTTCTCTACCGCAGCCTTGCTGCCTGCCCGACCATGACAACCCCGAACGCGCTCAGCGCCATCGAACTCCTGCAAAGCCAGTCGCTTGCGATGCTCGTCCAGGACATGCTCGAGCGCGCGATCGTCTCCGGCGAATACGCGCCTGGCGAGAAGCTCAACGAAGTCGAGATCGCGACCAAGCTGAACGTGTCGCGCGGCCCTGTGCGCGAAGCGTTCCGCGCGCTCGAACAGGCCGGCCTGCTGCGCAACGAGAAGAACCGCGGCGTGACGGTGCGCGTCGTGCCGCTGCGCGAGGCCGAGGAGATCTACGAAGTGCGCGCGATGCTCGACGAGTCGGTCGCGCGCGCGCTCGCGAAGCGCATCTCGCCCGACACGCTGAAGGTGCTGAAGGGCCTCATCCAGTCGATGAAGGGCGCCGCGAAGACGCACGACGTCACGCGCTACACCGAGCTGAACGTGCAGTTCCACGATGCGATGGTCGTCGGCGTCGGCAATACGCATCTCACCGATACCTACCGCCGGCTCGTGCGCCAGCTCGGCCTGCTGCGCCAGGCCGCGATCGAGGCCGAGGAGGATGCGATCGCCGTGTCCGCCGCCGAGCACGACAAGATCGTGCAGGCGCTCGCGGGCGGCGACGAGGAGCAGGCCGTGGCGCTCGTGCGCGAGCACGTTGCGCACGGCCTCGCGCGGATGCGCCGCACGCACGAGCAGGGGCTGCCGGCGACGGGCAAGGCGGCGCGGGAGAAGGCGGGCGCGTGAACGGACACGATGCGTGCCGTCACACCGCTCGGTTACGGGCCAGCCGCTCGTTACGCCGGGCGGGCGTAGCCTCGGTCGAAATCGACGTGGCCTGGGCCAAAGGCCATGGTCGCCAGCAGGCGATTATTTGCGGTGTCGTTTATCGAAGGCATCATCCAGCACCCAGCCGGTACCAGATTTGCAGTCCACTTGCGTGTATGCGTAGATTTTGGCAACACGATCCGTCAGTGGAACACAAGACTCGCCTTTCCTGATCGTAAAGATCGGTTGGGTCCTGTCGTCGTTTGGTTCGGCAAACGCAGGCATATCCTGAAGCGCCGTCCATTCCTCATCTTTGTATTTCGAGCACGCGCTGATCATCACAGCGAGTGTGGCAAATATCAGGAGGCGTGTCATTTCTTCGGATATCGTCGGATTCCAATCAGGCGTCTCGAATGGCGCAGACCGGTCATCAAGTCTGCGGGGGCTATGATACCCGGCAGTTGCCACCGTGGGTCGTAAGCCAGAATTCCCGCCTTGCCAAGTACTTCGGCTATGTTCGATGAGCAATTATTGTCGACGAGAGAGTATGGTTTGTTTTCGTGTCGTCGTCTTTTTATCTCGGAAACGATGATCCTTTTCTCATCCTTGGATGTATGAAGGAGATAGCCGATCGTATCGCGTTGCATCTTGGTCTGCTGGCGATTTAGGTAGTTCAGGATGTTATCGATGTCCCATCCGGGGTCCGCTCTACCATATACGACTCCATCGACTGCAATCGCGGCATGTCCGAACTGTGACCCTCTTGAGATGGAGCGGGAGTCGCTAATCAAGATTTCGATGGTTGTTGATGAGTGCATGAAAGAAAGGGAGGATTTCTATTCGTCGATTTTTTGAAATCCTATCATGCGGCTTTATATAATAAAATCGAGATAATGAAATGACAAAAATAAATGCGTAGTGCCGTATGCTGTTTTATAAGTTCTATTTTAGATGAGACTTGTCTTATCGATGCGTGATTGTTTTTGCGGGGAGTATCTCGTTTAGGAGAAAACGCGGCGCAAGGGATTGGACTTGTTCTATTAGCGGGATTCCCTCACTTGTTGTCCGGTCGATGTGCGGGTTCGACAGAAGCTGGCGACGTGATGGTGATGGTGCTGGCGAGCCGCTGGCCTTTCCTGCTCCCCGCCGCATTGCACTCGCCCGTCACGCCTTGTCCGCCTTTCCCGCCGCGCTCGCAAACGTCGCGAGCCACGTATCGACCGCCGACGGCTGCCGGCTCTCGTCTTCCGCGCGCTCCTTTCGGCGGATCGCGTTGCGCACGACGTGCGCGCCGACAAAGCGGATCGGCTCCGGCGGGAAATGGCCGAGCGGGCCGCTCACGATCGGGCTGCGCGTCCACGCGTTGTCGAGGCCGGGGACGAGCGACGACAGGATCTGCCCGCCATGTAGGTCGGCCCGACGCCGTTGCCCGAATAGCCGAAGCCGTAGAACACGTTCGGCGCAGTCGAGGCAGCCGAAGAACGGGAAGCCCGTGACCGAGCGATCAGACGGCCCGTTCCAGCTCGCGGTGACCGGCACGCCGGCGAGCGACGGGAAGAATTCGCGCAGGCTGTGCGTGAGCTGCGCCTCGTACGGCGAGCGCCGGTCGAACACCGGTGCGATACGGCTGCGCCACGAGAACGTGTTGCCGCCCTTGCCGAGCATCAGCCGGCCGTCGGCCGTCGTGCGGTAGTAGTAGACGAAGATCCGCGAATCGAGCACCGACACGCCGTCCACGAGCCCGGTCTTCTCGAGCAGCTCCGGGCATTTCTCGGTGATCACCATGTCGCTCGACACGACCGCGATCGTGCGCTCGAACTGCGGAAAGCGGCTCGCCGTCCACGCGTTGATCGCGAACACCAGCTTGCCCGCGGCGACGCTACCCGACGGCGTGTGCACGACGGCCGGCGGCCCGGCCGTGAAGCCGCCGCCGACGATGCACACGTCGGCCTGCGTCGCGCCTTGCAGCGCGGGGGCGAGATCGCCGTCGTTGAACAGCGCTTCTTCGATTCAGAAGGGGCGCATCGGGTGCCGTATCAGTGAGGGAGGGAGGTCGCCGTGCCGCACACGGCGCAAAAACGAAAACCAGTGCGAACGCGAAACCGATACCGCCGCACCGCGATGCACGTCAGCGGGGCCGCGCGCCGCCGTGCGGCCCGATTCGTCGAATCAGGCCACCACGCCCGCGGACATGCGGCGCACGCTATCGCCTTCAGCGTGTCGGTGATCGCGGCGCCTGCTCCCGGAATACCGGCTTCGCCGACGTGGGCGATGCAGCCGACGCGGAACGCATCGACCTGGGCGAGCTTGCCCCGAGGCCGAATGTAGCTGCGCTTTTTGACCGCCTGATAAAAACCGCGCCGCGGCGCGGCCGGGTAATCGCCTTCCTTCCGGTTCTTCACCCGCCCGCCTTTTGCTTTCTGTTCTCTGCATGTTGTTGACAATCTACAGTTCATCGATTTTAATGGCGAGCATGGAAAACACCTCCCTTCGGCGCGACGCGGGCGCCGACGGCTCTGCTCGTCGACCGGAAAGGAATGAACGTCATGACTGAAACGCCTGTATCCGTGGAAGTGAACGGCCGCCGCTACAACTGGATGAGCCGGCCCGTGGTGGTCGTCTGCGTCGATGGCTGCGCATACGAATATCTGGAAGAAGCGGCCGAGGCCGGCGTCGCGCCGTTCCTGCGCACGCTGTTGAAACCCGGCACGGCGCTCAAGGGCGAGTGCGTGGTGCCGAGCTTCACGAACCCCAACAACCTGTCGATCGTGACGGGCGTGCCGCCGGCGGTGCATGGGATAAGCGGCAACTACTTCTACGATCGCGACGCCGGCGCCGAGGTGCTGATGAACGATCCGAAGTACCTGGTCGCCCCCACCGTCCTCGCGACCTTCGCGGAGCAAGGCGCGCGCGTCGCGGTCGTCACCGCGAAGGACAAGCTGCGCCGCCTGCTCGGCAAGGGGCTGAAGGGCATCTGCTTCTCGTCGGAAAAGGCCGATGAGGCGAGCGTCGAGGAAAACGGCATCGACAACGTGCTCGAGCTGGTCGGCAAGCCGGTGCCGAGCGTGTACAGCGCGGACCTGTCGGAATTCGTGTTCGCGGCCGGCGTGCGCCTGCTCGAGACGCGCCCGATCGACCTGATGTACCTGTCGACGACCGACTACGTGCAGCACAAGTGCGCGCCCGGCACGGAAGGCGCGAACGCGTTCTACGCGATGGTGGACAAGTACCTGCAGCGCCTGGACGAACTCGGTGCGATCGTCGCGATCACGGCCGACCACGGGATGAACGCGAAGCACGACGATGAAACCGGCGAGCCGAACGTGATCTACCTGCAGGAGCTGTTCGACGAGTGGCTCGGCGAAGATGCGGCGCGCGTGATCCTGCCGATCACCGATCCGTACGTGGTGCACCACGGTGCGCTCGGCTCGTTCGCGACCGTCTACGTGCCGGCGTCGGCCGATGCCGACGCGCTGTGCGCACGGCTCGCCGCGGTCGACGGCATCGAGGTCGTGCTGACGGGCGCCGAGGGCTGCGCGCGTTTCGAGCTGCCGCCGGCGCGGATGGGCGACCTCATCGTGATCTCGAAGCAGGACGTCGTGCTCGGCACGCGCCGCATCAGGCACGACCTGTCGGGCCTCGACGTGCCGCTGCGCTCGCACGGCGGGATCTCCGAGCAGATCGTGCCGATGATCTTCAGCAAGCCGGTCGCCAGCGACGTCACGGGCCGCGCGCGGCTGCGCAACTTCGACATCGTCGACATCGCGCTCAACCATCTGCAGTGATGCGTACGCATCTGCAAGGGGACACACTCATGAACGCCATGGCAGCATCGACGGACGTCCGCGAGATGCGTCGCGAAGCACTGCGAATCGACGGCGAACGGATTCACCGGGATGCGGTAATCGAAGTGCGCAACCCGTACGACGGCTCGCTCGTCGGCACCGTGCCGAAGGCGACGCTGGACGACGTGCGGCGCGCGTTCGCGGCTGCGCGCGCCTACCGGCCGACACTCACGCGCCACGATCGCGCGGCGATCCTGCGCCGCGCGGCCGACATCGTGCGCTCGCGCACGGCCGAGATCGCGGCGTTGATCACGGCCGAGGCCGGGTTGTGCATCAAGGATTCGACATACGAAGCAGGGCGCGTGGCCGACGTGCTGACGTTCGGCGCCGGTGAAGTGCTGAAGGACGACGGGCAGATCTTCTCGTGCGACCTGACACCGCACGGCAAGAAGCGCCGCGTGTACACGCAGCGCGATCCGTTGCTCGGCGTGATTTCCGCGATCACGCCGTTCAACCACCCGATGAACCAGGTCGCGCACAAGATCGTGCCGTCGGTCGCGACGAACAACCGGATCGTCGTGAAGCCGTCGGAGAAGGTGCCGCTGTCGTGCTACCTGTTCGCGGACATCCTGTACGAAGCCGGTTTGCCACCGCAGATGCTGCAGGTGATTACCGGCGACCCGACGGAGATTGCCGACGAGCTGATCACGAACCCGGCGATCGACCTCATCACGTTCACCGGCGGCGTATCGATCGGCAAGTCGATCGCGGCGCGGATGGGCTACCGGCGCGCGGTGCTCGAACTCGGCGGCAACGATCCGATCATCGTGATGGAAGACGCCGATCTCGACGAAGCGAGCACGCTCGCGGTGTCGGGTTCGTACAAGAACTCGGGGCAGCGTTGCACGGCGATCAAGCGGATGCTCGTGCACGAGTCGGTGGCCGATCGGTTCACCGAGCTCGTCGTCGAGAAGACGCGCGCGTGGTCGTACGGCAATCCGTCCGATCCGTCGGTGGACATGGGCACGGTGATCGACGAGGCGGCCGCGAAGTTCTGCGAGCAACAGGTGAACGATGCGATTTCACGCGGCGCGCGGCTGCTGGTCGGCAACGTCCGCGACGGCGCGCTGTATTCGCCGACGGTGATCGATCGCGTGACGCCCGACATGCCGCTCGTGAAATACGAAACCTTCGGCCCCGTATCGCCGATCATGCGTTTCCGCGATATCGACGAAGCGATCCGGATGTCGAACAGCACCGACTATGCGTTGTCGTCGTCGGTCTGCACGAACCGCTTCGACAACATCACGCGCTTCATCACCGAGCTGGAAGTCGGCAGCGTGAACGTGCGCGAGGTGCCGGGCTACCGGCTCGAGCTGACGCCGTTCGGCGGCGTGAAGGATTCGGGGCTCGGCTACAAGGAAGGCGTGCAGGAAGCGATGAAGAGCTTCACGAATACGAAGACCTATTCGCTGCCGTGGTAAGCGATGGGTAATGCGGACGCGCCGGCTCGAAGGCCGGCGCGCGGAATGTCCCCCCGGCGGGATGCGGCTGCGACAGGCGCCGGGCGACGGTCAATCGTCGTCGTCGCGGTGATGTCGCCAGCCGCGATGCCAGCCGTTGTCGTGCCGGTAGCGGCGATAGCGATATTCGCCGTAGTACGGGCCGTAATAGACGGGCGCCGGCTCGTACACGACGGGCGGCGGCGTGTAGTAGACAGGCGGCGGCGCCTCGATCACCGGCCCCGGTACGCCGAAGTACACGCCGACGTCGGCACGTGCGAACGCGCTTGCCGACAGGCAGGCGGCCGCGATGCCGAGAGCACTGGACAACAGGATGCGTTTCATTTGCCGTTCACTCCGTTCGTGGGGGTAAGGCCCGCGAGCAATAGGTTCACCTGTCTTCATGGTAAGTAGCGCATGCCGAATGGGTGATACTGCGGTGTCGCTTCTGTAACCGCCGGTAACGAATCGTCGGACGAACGCCGTGCTGCATCGCGACGAATTTCATCTTCGGGATGAGCGTGGCTGGCCGGCGCGTTATTCGATCGGCTCATATCGTTAGCCGATTTGCGTTTTTGCCGGGCCTCGACGCGTCGGTAGAATTCGCGGACCGCTCGAACGGCACACGCGTGCCGCGGGATCATTCCCTCCAATCATTCGGGGTCCGCACCATGAAATTCCTTCGTTCCATCCTGGTCGTCGCCATGCTGCAGGCCGTTTCGGTCACGGGCGCACTGGCCGCCGACGACCTGTCGCAGATCAAGTCGTCCGGCGTGTTCCGGGTCGGTACCGAAGGGACGTACGCGCCGTTCACGTACCACGACGAAACCGGCAAGCTGACGGGCTTCGACGTCGACATCGCGACTGCGATCGCGCAGCGCCTCGGCGTGAAGCCGCAGTTCGTCGAAGGCAAGTGGGACGGGCTGATCGCGGGCCTCGACGTGAACCGCTACGACGCGGTCGTCAACGAAGTGTCGATTACCGACGCGCGCAAGGCGAAATACGATTTCTCGACGCCGTACATCACGTCGCACGCGGTGCTGATCGTGCGCGCGGACAACACGACGATCCGCTCGTTCGACGACCTCAAGGGCAAGAAATCCGCGAACACGCTGACCAGCAATTTCGGCAAGCTCGCGGCCGCGCACGGCGCGGACGTCGTGCCCGTGCAGGGCTTCAACGAATCGATCGACCTGCTGAGCTCGGGGCGCGTCGACGCGACGATCAACGATTCGCTGTCGTACCTCGATTTCCGCAAGCACAAGCCGGACGCGAAACTGAAGATCGCGGCGACCGACACGGGCGGCGCCAGCGACGCATCGGGCGTGCTGCTGCGCAAGGGCAGCCCCGCGTTGGTGGCCGCGATCGACAAGGCGCTCGCGGACATCAAGGCCGACGGTACCTACGCGAAGATCTCGCAGAAGTATTTCGGCCGCGACGTGTCGCAGCCGTGACGCGGGGCTGAACGATGCCGGCCTGGCTTCACCTGATGGTGGAATCGCTGCGGCCCCTGCTCGTCGCGGGGCTCGTGTTCACGGTTCCGCTCACGCTCGCGTCGTTCGCGATCGGCCTGCTGCTCGCATTCGGCGCGGCGCTCGTGCGGCTGTTCGGGCCGCGCTGGGCGCAGGCCGCCGTGCGCTTCTATATCTGGCTGTTTCGCGGTTCGCCGCTGCTCGTGCAGCTGTTCGTGATCTTCTACGGCTTGCCGAGCGTCGGCATCGTGCTCGATCCGCTGACGGCTGCCGTGATCGGCTTCTCGCTGAACGTCGGCGCCTACAACGCCGAGGTGATCCGCGGCGTGATCGAATCGATTCCGAAGGGGCAGTGGGAAGCCGCGTACTCGATGGCGATGACGCGCCCGCAGGCGCTGCGCCGCGCGATCCTGCCGCAGGCCGCGCGCGTCGCGCTGCCCGCGCTGTCGAATTCGTTCATTTCGCTCGTGAAGGACACGTCGCTCGCGGCCGTGCTGACCGTGCCGGAAATCTTCCAGGCCGCGCAGCGGATCGCGGCCGTGACCTACGAGCCGATGATTCTCTATACGGAAGCCGCGCTGATCTATCTGCTGCTCAGCTCGGTGCTGTCCACGCTGCAGCGCCGCCTCGAAACCCGCTTCGGCCGTCACGCGCTGTTCCAGGCGGAGTGGCGATGATCCGGCTCGAACGCATCGACAAGTCGTTCGGCACGCATCGCGTGTTGCACGGGATCGACCTCGCGTTGCAGCCCGGCAGCGTGACGGCGCTGATCGGGCCGTCCGGCAGCGGCAAGAGCACGCTGCTGCGTTGCGTGAACCTGCTCGAAGTGCCCGAGACGGGTGCGCTGACGGTCGGCGACGCACGCATCGACTTCTCGCCGGCGCACCGGCCGGCGCGCGACGCCGTGTTCGCGGTGCGCCGCCAGACCGGCATGGTGTTCCAGAACTTCCAGCTGTTTCCGCACCTGAGCGTCGTGCAGAACGTGATGGAAGGACTCGTCACCGTACAGCGCTGGCCGCGCGAACGGGCCCGCGAGCGTGCGCTCGCGCTGCTCGAGAAGGTCGGCATCGCGGACAAGGCCGATGCGTGGCCCGGTACGTTGTCGGGTGGCCAGCAGCAACGCGTCGCGATTGCACGTGCACTCGCGCCGTCGCCGCAGGTGCTGCTGTGCGACGAGCCGACGTCGGCGCTCGATCCGGAACTGTCCGTCGAAGTGGTCGAGGTGCTGCGCCAGCTCGCACGCGAAGGCACGACGATGCTGATGGCCACGCACGACCTGCGCCTGGCCGCATCGATCGCGCACGACGCGGTGTTTCTCGCGGAAGGCCGCGTCGTCGAGGCCGGTGCATCGCGCGACCTGTTTGGCGACCCGCGCGATCCGCGCACCGCGAAGTTCATCTCGACGCTCGCGCAGGGCGTGCCGGTGTTCTGACGCGACACGCGACACGCGATACCGGTGGCGATCAACCGTGCCGTGGCCCGTCGAGCACCGCCGCGACGATCGCCTCAGGCGCATCTTCCTGTACCAGGTGGCCCGCGCGCGGCACCCTGATCAGCTGGCCGTCCGCGATGCGATCGGCGAGTGCCTGCCCCTGTTCGAGCGGAATCCACCCGTCGTCCTCGCCCCACACGATGCGCACCGGAAAGTCCGGCGGCGCGTAACGGGCCTCGGCTTCCTCGATGTAGTGCTGGCGCATCTGCGCGATCTGGCGATAGAACGCGGCCTGACCGGCCGGCGTGAGCCACGGTGCGCGATAGATCGACAGCGCGTCGTCGCTCAGCGGCCGGACGACCGCATTGCCGAGATAGGCGGACAAGAGCGCGTGATGCGCATACGCGGGCAATCCGGTGAATGCGGCTTCGTGCTGCGCGACGTGGCGCACGAACGGCGAACCCTGCGGCGCGATCGCAACCGGATTCACGAGCGTGAGATCCGCATAGGCGACGCCGTCGAGGAAGTGCGCGCGCAGCACGGTTGCACCGCCGTAGTCATGGGCGAGCACGCGCGGGCGAGAAATGTTCCACTCATCGAGCAGTGCACCGAACAGCACGTTCTGGCGTCCGAGCGACACGTCCGCGTCGGGCATGTCGGATTGACCGTAGCCGAGCAGGTCGTAGAAGAACACGCGATGACGCCGCGCGAGCCACGGTGCGATCCGGCGCCACACCTGCGACGAAAACGGCGTGCCGTGCACGAGCACGAGCGGCGGGCCTTCGCCGAGTGTTCCCCAGGCAATCCGGTGGCCTTCGAAATTGAAGCGGTTGGCGAGTTCGAGCATCGGCATCTCCGTGCTAACCTGTTTTGGTTGTTAACAGGTTACTCCGGATCGTCCGGATGTGAAACCGATAGGTGAGAATAAATGGTTACTCGACACGAGCCCGCGCGACACGCGCAGGAATGGGGCGCAGTCGATTTCGTCGGCGGCCATCCGGCGCTTGACTTCCTCAACACGGTGGCCGACACGGGCAAGACGCGCGACGTGGACAAGCTCGTCGACTGGCCGGCCGTGCATGCGTGGGCGGAACGATCGGGGTTGCTGGCGCCGGCCGATCTGGCGCGGCTTCTGCGTCATGCACGGCAGGACCATGCTGACGCGCTGGCGGCGCTGCATTGCTTTCGCGAGGACGCCTACATCGCGATTGCGCACCTGACGGCCGGCGGTGGCGGCAGGGCCGGTGCGCGCGCGGCGGACCGGCTCACCGTCGCGATCCGCGAGGCGATCGGGCGCAGCGCGTTCGATGCGGTCGGCGGCCGGTTTGCGTGGCGGCCCGACGCACGCGCCGCGTCGCGCTGGGTCGATGCGGCCGCACTCGGCTTCGAGCAACTGCTGCGCAGCGACGATTTCGCGCGGGTGCGGCAGTGCGGCCGGTGCACGTGGTTTTTCGTCGATCGCGGCCGCGGCGTCGGGCGCCGCTGGTGCGACATGCGCACGTGCGGAAACCGCGCGAAGGTGGAGGCGTTCAGGGAGCGGTGACGTGCGCGCCGTGCCGGTGGTCGTGCCACGCGGTGCGCGGCGGGTGCGCGAGCGTCATTGAGCGGCTTCGTGCGGCGGGTGTTCCGGCCACAGCGTCGCGGCGACGAACAGCCCGGCCGCGAGGAACGGCGCGCCGATCGCGAACAGGATGGCCGTGAGGCCCCAGCGATCCCAGAAGCGGTCGACGACCGCGCGCTCGGGGGTGACGGGGTCGTACAGCACGTTGACCGCTTCGCCTTCGTGCAGGCCCGGATGCGACGACGCCGAGCCCTGGGCGAACGTGATCTGGCGTCCGCTGTCGGTCGTGAACGCGACGATCGCCGAATTCAGCGACGTGCGCGCACGGGGCGAGCGCGCGTTTTTCGCGATCTCGACGACATGCCCGGTCGAACGCGCATAGTGGTGGACGATCTGCCACTGGCGCAGGCCGGCCGCGCCGGCGCCGGCGACGAAGCCCGTGCCGATCGCGATCGGAATCAGCGCGATCGCGATATGCCAGCGGCTCCGCACATGCTTGGGGGCGGCGCGGGTCGGCGGTGGCTTGGAGGCCGCGCGACGGCGCTCGCCGACGACCAGGAGGCCGCCGATCGCGAGCGACGCGATGGCGAGCAGTGCCGACACGGCCGCCGGAAACCAGCGTTGCGTGAAATCGTCGATCAGTGCGGGGCGGTCGGGGTGGGTGGGGTCGAGCCATACCTCGACGTTCTCGCCGATATCGAAGGCGGGGACGGTCGATGCGATGTTGCCGGCGACTTCGCGGCGCTGGCCGTCGTTCGCGAGGTACGCGACGATCGGCCGGTACGCGCGCATCGCGTCGCTGTCCTGCACGATGCGCACGACCGTGCCCGGTGCGCGGACCAGGTGGCCGGTCGCCTGGCCGGCCGTGAAGGCGAGCAGGCTGGCCAGCACGAGCAGCATGACGCCGAGCGCCATGGCGACGAGCGCGTCCTTACCCCGCATGATTGGATCCGGTTCGTGCGTCGCATCGCGGATTCCAGTGTGATCGGGGAAATGGCGTGTCCCGATGGACCGGCCGAATTCGGCGCAACCAGGCTCTATGAATGGTCGCGTCTCGGTTACATGCTTCCATGTCTGACGTCCCACGTTCTCTCAGTGCCAGCGGGCAAACGGCAGTGCCTGCGCCGGTTGTGTGATATTTGTCGGACGATTCTAGCGGAAACGATGCGGAACGGGCGTACGGTGACGTATTGCGACAGGGTGCGCGCCGCGAGTGCGGCGGAAAAGGAAAAAGCCCGGTTAGCTTTCGCTAACCGGGCTTCGGAATTCCTGGTGGGGCGTGAGTGACTCGAACACTCGACCTACGGATTAAGAGTCCGCTGCTCTACCAACTGAGCTAACGCCCCCAACAGAAGAAAGATTATGCATGGGTATTTCAGACCTTGCAAGCCCTTTCTGCAAATTTCCTGAAAATATTTCGTCACGGCGACGGCAGCTGTCGGCCCGATAACGGGCGATCGCAGTTTCCGTGCTCCCGGTATGATGACGCCACACGTGTTGCGCGGCGGTCGCGCAACACTTTCTGGGCTTTCGAAGATGGACGAAAACGCAGTCCGCGAATTGCTGGATCGCCTGCTGGCCCCCTGGGTCCGCTCGCTCGGTCTGGTCCCCGTATCGATCGGCGACGACAGCGTCACGCTGCGCCTGCCGTTTTCCGGTGAATTTCGCCATTCGGGCGGTGTGATCTGCGGCCAGGTGTTCACGGCGGCCGCCGACACCGCGATGGTCGTCGCGATCTCGGCCGCGCTCGGCGAATTCCGGCCGATGACGACCGTGTCGTTGAACACGAACTTCATGCGTCCCGTGCGCAAGGGCGACGTGCTCGTCACCGCGCGCGTGCTGCGGATGGGCCGCAATCTCGTATTCGGCGAAGTCGAGCTGTTCGACGAAGACGGCAAGATGGCCGTCCACGCGACGTCGACCTACGCGCTCGTCAACTGAGTAGCGCGATGTTCGACCAGATCGTCTTCGCGGGCGGCGGCAATCGCTGCTGGTGGCAGGCCGGCTTCTGGGACGTCGCCCAGCCGGCGCTCGGCCTGCGCCCGCGCGTGATCACCGGCATCTCGGCCGGCGCGGCGACCGCGTGCATGCTGTATACGCGCGACGCCGCCTGGGTCATGCGCTATTACGAAGAGGCGCTGCGCCACAATCGGAAGAACGCTTACTGGGGCAACCTGTTCGGGCGCGAGCCCGTGTTTCCGCATTACCGGATTTATCGTCAGGCGCTGCTCGACATCTACGGCGAGCCGTTCGCGAAGCTTGCCGCGGCGCCGGAGATCCGCATCGGCGTGTCGCACGTGCCGCGCTGGCTCGGCGCGCGCAGCGCGGTTGCCGCCGGCCTCGTCGCGTACAACATCGAGAAGTACGTGCGCAAGACGCTGCACCCGACGCTCGGGCGCACGCTCGGCTTTCGGCCCGAATTCGTGCGTGCGCAGGCCTGCACGCAAGTCGACGAACTTGCCGACCTGATCCTGCAGTCGTCCTGCACGCCACCGTTCACGCCGGTGCTGCGCCGCGGCGGCCGGCCCGTGCTCGACGGCGGGATGGTCGACAACGTGCCGGTCGACGCGCTCGACCCGACGCCGGGCGACGTGCTGGTGCTCGTCACGCGGCTGTATCCGCGCCCGCAGATGTTCACGGTCGCGCACGGCGAGCAGCGGCGGCTGTACGTCCAGCCGTCGAGCAAGGTGCCGATTTCGAGTTGGGATTACACGAGCCCGTCGCAGATGCGGCATGCGTACGACCTCGGGCGGCGCGACGGCGAGCATTTCCTCACGCGCGTCGGCGCGATGACGGGCGGCCGCGCGGCCGCCTGAAGACGGGAAGCAGGAAGCGGGGCCGCGCGGCGGGCGCAGCCCGCGTCGCTCAGCGCACGCGGCGCGGCGTCAGCGCTTCCGGGTTGACGACGCTCGACATGTCGCCCTGGTCGAACGCGAGGATGTTCCTGAATGCCGCGCTGAAGTAGAGCTCGTAGCTTTCGCGCTCGACATAGCCGATGTGCGGCGTGCAGATCACGTTTTCCATCCGCAGCAGGCTGTAGCCCTGCAGGATCGGCTCGCTCTCGAACACGTCGATCGCGACCATCCCCGGACGGTTGTGCGACAGTGCGTTGACCAGCGCGTTTTCCTCGAGCAGCTCGGCGCGGCTCGTGTTGACGAGCAGCGACGTCGGCTTCATCCGCATCAGGTCTTCCTGTTTCACGATTCCGCGCGTGTCGTCATGCATGCGCAGGTGCAGCGACAGCACGTCGCTCTGCTCGAACAGCGCTTCGCGGCTTTCGGCGGCCGTATAGCCGTCGGCGCGCGCGGCCTCGAGCGAATGCTCGCGGCCCCAGATCAGCACGTTCATCCCGAACGCCTTGCCGTAGCCGGCGACGAGCCGGCCGATCTTGCCGTAGCCCCAGATGCCGAGCGTCTGGCCGCGCAGCACCTGGCCGAGGCCGAAGTTCGGCGGCATCGCCGACGTCTTCAGGCCCGACTGCTGCCAGGCGCCCTGCTTCAGGTTCGCGACGTACTGAGGAATGCGGCGCTGGGCGGCCATCACGAGCGCCCAGGTCAGCTCGGCGGGGGCAACCGGCGAACCCGTGCCTTCGAGCACCGCGATGCCGCGGTCGGTACAGGCTTCGAGATCGATGTGGCTCGAAATACGGCCGGTCTGGCTGATCATGCGCAGGTTCGGCAGCTTGGCGAGCAGTTGCGACGAAATCGGGGTCCGTTCGCGAATCAGCACGAGCGCCTCGACTTCCGCCAGACGGCTGGCGAGCTGTCCCAATCCGCGCACCGTATTGTTGAAGACCTTCACGTCGTGGTCGGCAAGCATCTCGAAGCAGTTCAGCTTGCGGACGGCGTCCTGGTAGTCGTCGAGGATGGCAATTTTCATGGTGAGCGGGTGTCGCGCGTTGAAAGCGGCGGTGGCGGCGGCGCACGTCGCGCACCCGTCCCGCCCGGCCGGGGCCGACATGATGCTACGTCGGCCGCCTTCATGGTGTCTTTTTAACAGGTTGTTACGCTCCGCCGCAATCGGCGGCAGCCTGACCCGGAGCCGCTTGCGCGACAGGCGGAAGGGTGCGCTGTTGTGTCGCATCAAATACGTCCTTCCTGATTCGGCCGCTTACTCGACGAGGTTCACCCAATTGTTGCTTCAATCAGAATAATTGGATCAACTATCCGCCCAACGCGAGGATTTTTGACTATTTTTATCTCGATTCTGCCGCCTGTTAGGCAACTCTGCATCTTTTCCGCTGTCGTAGGAGAATTACGCATTTGCTTCATCTTTTTGAAGTTGTAACAGCGGCAGGAGTCGTTTATGGATCATTTGCAGTCGATGCGCGTGTTCGTCAAGGTTGCAGATCTCGGCAGTTTTGCGCGGGCCGCGAGTGCAATGGATATCTCCAACGCGGTCGCGACGCGTCACGTCGCCGATCTGGAAGGCCGGCTCGGCACGCGTTTGCTGAACCGCACCACGCGCAGCCTTTCCCTGACGGAGTCGGGCCAGGTCTATCTGGAGCGTGCTCGCCAGATCCTCGATGAGCTCGAGGACGTCGAGCAGATGGTCGTCGCGCGCAATCACGAGCCGGTCGGCACGCTGCGCATCGTCGCGCCGGTCGTGTTCGGCCTGCATAACCTCGCGCCCGTGTTGCAGTCGTACACGGAGAATTTCCCGAAAGTGGTGCCGGATCTCACGCTGGTCGACCGGCAGGTCGATCTCGTCGAGGAAGGCTTCGACGTCGGCATCGTCGTCACGCGCCAGATGCGCAGCGCGAGCATCGTCACGCGGCGCCTGACCACCGGCTGCATGACCGTGTGCGCGACGCCGAGCTACCTGGAGAAGCACGGTGTGCCGACTCATCCAGAGCATCTCGCCGAGCACCCGAGCCTGAGCCTGCCGGCCGAATACTGGGGCGACGAGCGCGTGTTCACGGGGCCGGACGGCGAAGTGCGCGTGCGCCCGACCAACGTGATCGTCGCGAACAACACCGCGATGCTGCGGCAGTTCGCGCTGCTCGGGATGGGGGTCGCGATCCTGCCGAGCTACCTGATCGGCGGCGACATCGCGCGTGGCGCACTCGTGCGGCTGCTGCCGGATTTCCGGCTGCCGCAGGTCGAGATCAACATCGCTTACCCGAGCCGGCGCCATCTGCCCGCGAAGGTGCGCACGTTCATCGACCACCTCGTCGAGCATTTCAGCCACTCGACCGATGCGACGATGGGCGAGCAGTGGGCCGCGCAGGGTTCTGCGCTCGCGCCGATCGGTGTCGAGACGCGTGCGGAGCAGCCTGAATCGGCCGACCCGAACCTGTCGCCGCGCCTGCCGCGTTCGTCGCGCACGCGCGTCGCGGTGCCGTCGCCGCTGTAACGCCGCGACGGCCGGGCGGCGGTTGCCGCCGGCACAAATAAAAAACGCGGATCGAGCAATCGATCCGCGTTTTTTTCAGGGCTGCTTGCCGGAGCCTGGCGTGGCCGGGGGAGCCCCGGCTGCCAGGCCGTTACGAGCCCGTCTTGCGTGCCGTCGTCTTGCGGGCGGCGGTCTTGGCGGCGGTCTTGCGAGCCGGTGCCGGTTTCTCTTCGGCGCCTTCCGTCACGGTTTCGGCATCCTTCGTCGCCGATTTTGCCGTCTTCTTCGCGGCGGCGGCCTTCGGCTCCTTCTTCTCGAATTCGAAGCCGATCTTGCCGTCCGGCTGCTTCACGAGGAAGGCCTTGAAGTTGCGGCCCGTGCGCGACGACTTGAAGTTCGGCAGCAGATCCGTGCGGCCGTCGGCAAGCAGCTTGCCCATCTGCTCGCGCGTGATTTCCTGCTGCAGGATCACCTTGCCCGAGCGGAAGTCGCAGGTCTTCGGGTTGGCCACCGAGTGCTCGCACACGTAGCTCATCCCGTGCTCGAACACGCGGCCCTTGCACTTCGGGCACGCGCCGACCGGCTCCTGCGCGGAGAAGTCGGGCGCCTCGCCTTCCTCGCCGCCTGAGTCCTGGCCGAAATCGAACTCGAGCTTGTAGTTCTTCGTCTCGTCGTCGAAGGACAGCTTGAGGATCGCCGAGAACGGGCGGCCCATCTTGCTGCGGAAGCCGGACAGCGGGCCGATCGTCTTCTCCCGCAGCAACTCCTCGACTTCCGCGATCTCGAACTGCCGGCTGCCCGGGATCTTCGAGATCGAGAACTCGCACTTCGTGCACGCGAAGCGGCGATAGTTTTCCTTCACCTGGCCGCCGCAGTTCGGGCACGGCGTCTCGAGCGTCGCGTAATCGCCGGGGATCGTGTCGGAATCGTATTCCTTCGCGCGCTTGACGATCTGCTGCGTCATGCGGGCGATTTCCTGCATGAACGCTTCGCGCCCGAGGTTGCCGCGCTCCATCTGCGACAGCTTGTATTCCCATTCGCCGGTGAGTTCGGGCGCGGTGAGTTCCTTCACGCCGAGCCCGCGCAGCAGCGTCATCAGCTGGAACGCCTTCGCGGTCGGGATCAGTTCGCGGCCTTCGCGCACGAGGTATTTCTCGCCGAGCAGGCCTTCGATGATCGCCGCGCGCGTGGCCGGCGTGCCGAGGCCCTTCGCGGCCATCGCCTCGCGCAGTTCGTCGTCCTCGACGAGCTTGCCGGCGCCTTCCATCGCGGACAGCAGCGTCGCTTCCGAGTAGCGGGCGGGCGGCTTCGTGACGAGCGCGACGGCGGCGATTTCGTCCGTCTTCACCTTCTCGTCCTTCTGCACCGGCACGAGGTTCGCATCCGCGCCTTCGGCGTCGCGGCCGTACACCTGCAGCCAGCCCGGCTCGACGAGCACCTTGCCTTCGGTCTTGAAGTGATGGCCGGCGACTTCGGTGATCCGCGTCGTGACGCGGAATTCGGCGGCCGGGAAGAACACGGCGAGGAAGCGCTTCACGACCATGTCGTACAGCTTCTGCTCCGGCTCGGACAGCGACTTCGGCGCCTGCAGCGTCGGGATGATTGCAAAGTGGTCGCTGATCTTCGAGTTGTCGAAGATCCGCTTGTTCGGCTTCACCCAGCCCTTGTCGAGCACCTGCTTCGCATGCGGCAGGTAGTTGTGGCTCTCCTTGAGCATCTCGAGCGTGGACTGGACCGTCGACAGATAGTCTTCCGGCAGCGCGCGCGCATCGGTACGCGGGTAGGTCAGCACCTTGTGCTTTTCATACAGCGCCTGCGCGAGGCCAAGCGTGTTCTTCGCGGAGAAGCCGAAGCGGCTGTTCGCCTCACGCTGCAGGCTGGTCAGGTCGAACAGCAGCGGCGACAGTTGCGTCGACGGCTTTGATTCCTCGGAGACCGTACCGACCTGGTCGCGGCATGCGGCGACGATCGTTTCGGCAGCCGGCAGGCTCCACAGGCGGGAGTCGCGTTTTTCCGGATCGAATTCGTCGCGCTTGAATTTCGGGTCGTACCACTTGCCTTCGTAGAAGCCGCCCGCGCACGCGAATTCGGCCTTCACTTCCCAGTAGTCGCGCGGGATGAAGCGGCGGATTTTCTCTTCGCGTTCGACGACGATCGACAACGTTGGCGTCTGAACGCGGCCGACTGTCGTCAGGAAGAAGCCGCCGCCCTTGCTGTTGAACGCGGTCATCGCGCGGGTGCCGTTGATCCCGACGAGCCAGTCGGCTTCCGAGCGGCAGCGAGCGGCGTCGGCGAGCGGCAGCATGTCCGCGTCGCTGCGCAGGTTCGCGAAGCCGTCGCGGATTGCCTGCGGCGTCATCGACTGCAGCCACAGGCGCTGGACCGGCTGCTTCGCCTTCGCGTGCTGTGCGATCAGGCGGAAAATCAGCTCGCCCTCGCGCCCAGCATCGCATGCGTTGATCAGGCGGTCGACGTCCTTGCGCTTCAACAGCTTGGTGAGCACCTTGAGACGCGATTCGCTTTTTGCGATCGGGTTCAGGTCGAAATGCGGGGGGATGACGGGTAGATGCGCGAAGCTCCATTTCCCGCGCTTGACCTCGTACTCTTCCGGGGCGGCGATTTCCAGCAGGTGGCCGACAGCGGACGAAAGGACGAAATCGTCGCTCTCGTAATACTCGTCATGCTTGGTAAAGCCGCCCAAAGCGCGTGCGATGTCGTTCGCGACAGAAGGCTTTTCCGCAATGATCAGTGCTTTGGACATGACAGGTGTGTGTTGGTAGACCGGGTTCGCCGGTTGTGGGTCCCTTTTACGACCGCTTTATAGCACACGCCGCAGCGATGGCGGATCAGCGTGCAAAAAGCGGCTCATCATAGAGGGGGGGGCGCAACGGCGGCAAGCGCCCGGCGCGGCGGGGCGCGCAAGCGCGCGCAAAACCACCGGGCCGGCTCGCGAAATTCAGGCTTCGACGGTCAGGACGTTGCGCAATTTCGGTGCGTGCGGCGCACCGGGTACTGCACTCAGATCGGACAGCATCCGCTCGACGATCGCCGCATGCGGCAGCACCGTGCCGAAGAAGCGGGCGGTGTGGGTATCTTCGATCAGGATCGTCGGGAAGTTCTCGACGTCGAGATCGTCGAGCTGGTCGGCATGCGTTTCGATGTCGATCCAGGCGAAGCAGGCGTCCGGATGCGCGTCGGCGAGCTGGTCGAAGGCCGTCCGGTAGTCGCGGCACGTGCCGCACCACTCGGCGCACAGGCAGGCGACGAGCAACGTGCCGGGATCGGCGAGGCGCTCGGCGATCCGATCCGCATCGGTGTCGAGATTCAGCGCGGGCATGGATTTCCTTGGGTATCGTCGGCGGCTTGGCCGCCCCTATGCGGGGGAATGTAGCACGCCGTGCACGGGCGGGGTGCGCGCTGCGTCAAGCCGCGCGAAGCGTCCGCCGGGGAGGCTGGCGACGCGGCCGGCCAGTTCCAGCGCAAGCAGCGCGCGATGCAGCACGTCGTCGGGCAGGCCGCTGTGGTCGGCGAGCCATTCGTACGTGACGGGGCCGTATCCCAATGCGGCAAGCACGGCCTGTTCGGACGGGTTGCCGGGCAGCGGTGGCGCCGACGACGGTGCTTCGACAGGGGCGGGCGTGACGGCCGGAGCGGCGTCACCCGTTTGTGTGGCGCCAGCGGCGGCGTGCTGAATGGCGGCCTCGGTTTCGTGGTTGTCGCCCGGGTTTGCGCCCGGATGCCCGGCGCGCGCCGCACCGCCCGCGACGCCGGTATTCGGTTCGCCCAGCCCGTATTCCTCGAGCACGTCGAGCGGCGCCGCCGTCAGCTTCGCGCCGTCGCGAATCAGTGCGTGGCAGCCCTGCGCGAGCGGCGCGTGGATCGAGCCCGGCACCGCGAACACATCGCGCCCCAGTTCGTTCGCGAGCCGCGCGGTGATCAGCGATCCGGAGCGCGGCGCGGCCTCGACGACGAGCGCGCCGATCGCGAGCGCGGCGATCAGACGGTTGCGCTGCGGGAAGTGCGCGGCGCGGGCCGGCGTGCCGAGCGGCCATTCCGACACGATCGCGCCGTGTGCGGCGATCTCGTGGGCGAGCGCGCGGTGCCGCGCCGGATAGACGAGATCGGCGCCCGTCGCGATCACCGCGACCGTGCCCGACCGGCCGTCAAGCCCGCCGCGATGCGCGGCGCCGTCGATCCCGAGCGCGAGGCCCGATACGATCGGAAGCCCGGCATCGGATAGCTCGCGTGCGAAGCGCGTCGCGTCGGCGAGCCCCTGCGGCGTTGCGTGACGGCTGCCGACCACGGCCAGCGAGCGCGCGTGCAGCAAGTCGAGCCGGCCCTTTACATATAGCAGCGGCGGCGGATCGTGCAGGTCGCGCAGCCGCGGCGGGTAGGCTGGATCGTTGAGCGTGACGAGCAAATTGCCCGGCGCGTCGAGCCACGCGAGCGCGGCGTCGGTGCGCGCGTCGAGATCGCCGCGCTCGCTCGCGCGTACGGCCTGGGCGGCGGCGGGGCTGGCGGTGGCGGCGATGGCCTGGTCGGACGCGCGCAGCAGCGCGGCCGGCGAGCCGAATGCATCGAGCAGTGCCTGCAGCACGGCGGGGGCGAGGCCTGGCGCATGTGCGAGCTGCAGCCACGCGCGCACCGCGGAGGTGGTCAGCGCTTGCGGCGACATGAGGCGCCCCTCGAATGCGGTGGCCAGCGAACCGCGTGGCGCCATGATAAAATTTTCATCATCCGAAATACTAGACAGGGCCGTGCGCACAGGCGCCCGGCCAATTGCAGGAGGCATGATCCGCGGCATTGATTCGCCGCGCGTCTGCCTCATCTTCATTGCATCCCGGCGGCAGCGCCAGCCGGCCGGATGGCCGATGCGGCCCGCCGCTCCACCGAATACCGAACGCCATGGCTTTACTCAATATTCTTCATTACCCCGACAAGCGGCTGCACAAGGTCGCGAAGCCCGTCGACAAGGTCGACGACCGGATCCGCAAGCTCGTCGCCGACATGGCCGAGACCATGTACGCGGCCCCCGGCATCGGCCTGGCGGCCACGCAGGTCGACGTGCACGAGCGCGTGATCGTGATCGACGTCTCCGAGGAGAAGAACGAGCTGCGCGCGTTCATCAACCCCGAGATCGTGTGGTCGAGCGACGCGAAGCAGATCTATGAAGAGGGCTGCCTGTCGGTGCCCGGCATCTACGACGAAGTCGAGCGCCCGGACCACGTGCGCGTGCGCGCGCTCAACGAGCAGGGCGAGCCGTTCGAGCTCGACTGCGAGGGTCTGCTGGCCGTGTGCGTCCAGCACGAGATGGATCACCTGATGGGGCGCGTGTTCGTCGAATACCTGTCGCCGCTCAAGCAGACGCGCATCAAGACGAAGATGAAGAAACTCGAACGCGCGATGTGACGCGCGTTCGCCCTGCCCGACCCCGAACGCTGTCATGACCCATACGTTGCGCGTAGTTTTTGCCGGCACGCCGGAATTTGCCGCGGCGGCCCTCGCCGCGATCCACGAGGCCGGTTTTCCGGTGCCGCTCGTACTCACCCAGCCCGATCGCCCTGCCGGGCGCGGGATGAAGCTGCAGGCGAGCGCGGTGAAGCGCTACGCGGTCGAGCACGGGATGCCCGTCGCGCAGCCGCCGTCGCTGCGCCGCGCGGGCAAGTACCCGGCCGAGGCGGCCGACGCGATCGAGCTGCTGCGCTCGACCCCGCATGACGTGATGGTGGTCGCCGCATACGGTTTGCTGCTGCCGCAGGAAGTGCTCGACATTCCGCGTGACGGCTGCATCAACATCCATGCATCGCTGTTGCCGCGCTGGCGCGGCGCCGCGCCGATCCACCGCGCGATCGAGGCCGGCGATGCCGAGACGGGCGTCACGCTGATGCAGATGGACATCGGCCTCGATACCGGCGCGATGATCGAGGCGGCGCGCGTCGCGATCGCGCCTGACGAGACGACCACGACGCTGCACGACCGGCTCGCGGCCGAAGGCGCGCGACTGATCGTCGATGCGCTCGTGCAGCTCGAGCGCGATGGCGTGCTGCCGGCGACGCCGCAACCGGCCGACGGCGTGACCTATGCGGAAAAGATCGGCAAGCACGAAGCGGTGCTCGACTGGCGCAAGCCCGCCGACGTGCTCGCGCGCCAGGTGCGTGCGTTCGATCCGTTCCCCGGCGGCGTCGCGACGCTCGACGGCGCGGCGATCAAGCTGTGGGCGGCCGAGCCCGTGGCGGCGCGCGGCGACGCGGCGCCCGGCACGATCGTCGAAGCCGCGCCGGAAGGCGTGGTCGTTGCATGCGGCAGCGGTGCGCTGCGCGTCACGCAGTTGCAGAAGCCGGGCGGCAAGCGGCTACCCGCCCGCGAATTCCTGGCCGGCTCGCCGCTTGCCGCGGGCCAGCGTTTTGCGCTGACTGACGTTGCCTGACGCGGCCTGACCGTCATTCGACACGGCCTGCCGGGCGTGCGCAATCGGCCGGATGGCCGAGTCGCGCGGCGCGGCAGGCGCGCGTAGAATTTCCTTGCGCTCTCCGGTTTCGAGGTTTTCATGTTCGGCATCACCCATTTCGGCTTCTTCGTGCTGGCAGTCTTCCTGCTGAACGTCACGCCCGGCCCCGATACGGCCTATATCGTGGGCCGTAGCGTCGCGCAGGGCCGCGGCGCGGGGCTGATGTCGGCGCTCGGCATTTCGGCCGGCTGCTGCGTTCACGCGCTCGCATGCGCATTCGGCCTGACCGCGCTGCTCGCGGCGTCGGCGGCCGCATTCACGGTGATCAAGCTGGTCGGCGCGGCCTACCTGATCTACCTCGGTGTGCGGATGATCATCGCGAAGCAGGCGGCCGAGCCGTCGGGCACGGCGGCCACGCAAGGCGCGAAGCCGCTGCGCCAGCTGTTCATGCAAGGTTTCTGGACCAACGTGCTGAACCCGAAGGTCGTGCTGTTCTTCGTGTCGTTCTTCCCGCAGTTCGTATCGGCCGACAGCCCGCACAAGGCATGGGCGTTCCTGACCCTCGGCGGCGTGTTCGTCGCGATGAGCACGGTGTGGACCAGCCTCGTCGCCTGGGTCGCGGGCAGTGTCACGGCGCGCTTTTCCGGCAAGCCGGGCGTCAAGAAGTGGCTGGACCGCACGGTCGGCAGCGCTTTCGTCGGCCTCGGCCTTCGTCTTGCAACATCGCAGCGCTGAGATTGAATTTTTCCGGCAAGACCTTATCTAACAAATCGCTTACAATTTTCCGCCGCGTCCTGTGATGCGCGGCGGGTCCCCTGACGGATAAGGAGTGGGTATGTTCAATTGGGTCAAAACGGCGATGCTGATGGCCGCGATCACGGCCCTGTTCATCGTGATCGGCGGGATGATCGGCGGCTCGCGGGGCATGACGATCGCGCTGCTGTTCGCGCTCGGCATGAATTTCTTCTCTTACTGGTTCTCCGACAAGATGGTGCTGCGCATGTACAACGCGCAGGAAGTCGACGAGAACACGGCGCCGCAGTTCTACCGGATGGTGCGCGAGCTGGCCACGCGCGCGAACCTGCCGATGCCGCGCGTCTACCTGATCAACGAGGATGCGCCGAACGCGTTCGCGACGGGCCGCAACCCCGAGCATGCGGCGGTCGCCGCGACGACGGGCATCCTGCGCGTGCTGTCGGAGCGCGAGATGCGCGGCGTGATGGCGCACGAGCTCGCACACGTGAAGCACCGCGACATCCTGATCTCGACGATCACCGCGACGATGGCGGGCGCGATCTCGGCGCTCGCGAACTTCGCGATGTTCTTCGGCGGGCGCGACGAGAACGGCCGGCCGGCCAACCCGATCGCGGGTATCGCGGTCGCGCTGCTCGCGCCGATCGCCGGCGCGCTGATCCAGATGGCGATTTCGCGGGCACGCGAGTTCGAGGCCGATCGCGGCGGCGCGCAGATTTCCGGCGATCCGCAGTCGCTCGCGACTGCGCTCGACAAGATTCATCGCTATGCGGCGGGTATCCCGTTCCAGGCGGCCGAGCAGCATCCGGCCACCGCGCAGATGATGATCATGAACCCGCTGCACGGCGGTGGCCTGCAGAACCTGTTCTCGACGCACCCGGCCACCGAGGAGCGCATCGCGCGCCTGATGGAGATGGCGCGTACCGGCCGCTTCGACTAAGCCACGGCACGCCGCGCGGCAGTTGCCGCGCGGGGCTGCCATGCCACCCCGCACGCTTCGCGCTGCGGGGTGTTTCATTTGTGCGTGCCGTAAAGGGGCCAAAGGGGCTGCAGCGTCGCACGCTACAATGCCCGGTTTGGGACCGCAGGGCCACGCAGGCGCCGCGATCCCGCCGTTTGCCGTATTGGTTTGCCTTGCCTGTTTGCCGCGCTTGTTTGCCGAATTTGCTCCGATGACACGAACCCGTTCTACCGCTCCGACTTCTTCCGGCCGCCCGGCGCACCTGTCCGCGCTGCATCTCGCGCCCGATTCGCTCGGCTTCGCACTCGACGCGGCCGGGCAGGCGGTCGATGCAGTGCGACGCGGCACCGCGCTGCCGGCGGCACTCTCGGCGGTATTCGCGCAGATGGCGTCCGGTACGCAGGCACTCGCGCGCGGGGCGACGCAGGACGTCGCGTACCGGACGATGCGCCGCCTCGGCAGTGCGGACTGGCTGATCGGCCGGCTCGTCAGCAAGGCGCCGCCCGCGCACGTGCACGCGGTACTTGCCGGTGCGCTCGCGCTGCTGCTCGACCCGGCGGACGCCGCCGCGTATCCGGCGTTCACGGTGGTCGACCAGGCCGTGACCGTGATCGGCGCCCGCCGCGAATGCGCGTTCGCGAAGGGGATGGTCAACGCGGTGCTGCGCCGTTTCCTGCGCGAGCGCGACGCGCTCGGCGCGGCGCTGCAGGACGACGTCGTCGCGCGCTGGAACTACCGCGCGTGGTGGGTCGATTCGATGAAGCGCGCATGGCCCGACGCCTGGCAGGCGATCCTCGCGGCCGGCGAGCGCCAGGGGCCGCTGACGCTGCGCGTGAATGCGCGCCGCGCGAGCGTCGACGCGTATCTCGATACGCTGCGGGCGAGCGGCATCGAAGCGACCGCGATCGGCCGGCATGCTGTGCGGCTCGCGTCGGCACTGCCGGTCGACCGTATTCCGGGGTTTGCCGACGGCGTCGTGTCGGTGCAGGACGCCGGCGCGCAGCTCGCAGCCGAATGGCTTGGCGCGCGCGACGGCATGCGCGTGCTCGATGCGTGCGCGGCGCCCGGCGGCAAGACCGGCCATATTCTCGAACTCGCCGATGCGGAGGTCGTCGCGCTCGAAAGCGACGCCGCGCGCGCGGCACGGATCGGCGAGAACCTCGTGCGGCTGTCGCTCGAAGCGGACGTGCGCGTCGGCGATGCGGGCGCACCCGACGCGTGGTACGACGGGCGCCCGTTCGACCGCATCCTCGCCGACGTGCCGTGTTCGGCGTCCGGCATCGTGCGTCGGCACCCTGACATTCGCTGGCTGCGCCGCGAGGCCGACATTCCGGCGCTCGTCGCGGAACAGCGCCGCATCCTGTCGGCGTTGTGGCCGCTCGTGAAGCCGGGCGGCGAGCTGCTTTACGTGACCTGTTCGGTCTTCCCCGAAGAAGGCGAATTGCAGGCCCGCTGGTTTGAAGCGGCCTGTGAAGATGCGGTACGATTGGACGCCCCCGGCCAGCTGCTGCCGGGCGGCGTGCAGGGAGGGGCGGCCGCCGGCGCGCTCGACCAGAACACCGATCACGACGGATTTTTCTACGCGCGGTTTCAGAAACGGTGACGATCAAACACCTTTTTCCACTTCGGCTCGCGGCCGTCCTGATGGTCGCGTTGATGCTGTGCCTGGCTGTCGTCCGGCCGGCGCATGCCGAGTCGATCGCCGTACAGCGCGCGTCGCTCCAGGCCGACGGAAGTGGCTGGGCCCTCGATGCCCGCTTCGATTTCGAACTGAATCCGAGCCTCGAGGACGCCGTCAACAAAGGCATTCCGCTTTATTTCACGACCGACTTCGAGTTGAGCCGTGCGCGCTGGTACTGGTTCGACGAGCAGCCGGTGGCGGTGACGCAGACGATCCGCCTGTCGTTTCAGCCGCTCACGCGCGAGTATCGCGTGTCGACGGGCGGCCTGCAGCTCGGTTTCCCGTCGCTGAAGGACGCGCTCGCGGTCGTCAGGCACATCACGTCGTGGCACGTGATCGACCGCAACCAGGTGCGTTCGGGTGAAACCTACATGGCATCGGTGCGGATGCAGCTCGACACGGCGCTGATGCCGAAGCCGTTCCAGGTCGATGCCGTGAACAACCGCGACTGGACGCTCGGGTCGGACTGGAAGCGCTTCAACTTCACGGTGAGCGAACGTGCTAAATAAAGTGCGCCGCGCGGCCAGCGGGAAGAGCCTCCTCATTCGCGTGATCGTCTCGACCGTCGCGCTCACTGCGCTGCTGCTGCTCGTGCTGCTCGCGGCGGCGAGCGCGAACACCGAATTCTTCGATCGCTACTACTCGTGGCTGTACGCGACGAACATCGTCGTCGCGCTCGTGTTCCTGCTGGTGGTGCTCGGGCTCATCGGGATGATCGTCGTGCGCCTGAGGAAGGGCAAGTTCGGCACGCGGCTGCTCGCGAAGCTCGCGGTGTTCTTCGCGCTCGTCGGCGTGGTGCCGGGCGGGATCATCTACATCGTGTCGTACCAGTTCGTGTCGCGCAGCATCGAGTCGTGGTTCGACGTGAACGTCGAGACGGCGCTGACGGCCGGCCTGAACCTCGGCCGCGGGATGCTCGATGCTTCGCTGTCCGATCTGCAGACGAAGGCGCGGCTGATGTCCGACCAGCTCGCGAGCGTCGATGCGAACACCAACGGCACGACACTCACGCTGCTGCGGCTGCGCGACCAGTTCGGCGTGCAGGACGCGACGATCGTCGAGCCGAGCCGTGGCGGCTCGGGTGCGGCGCCCGACCTGCACATCGTCGCGCAGGCGTCGGGCAATTTCGCGGCGCTGATTCCGGACGACCTGCCGACCCCGCTGATGCTGAACCAGGCGCGCGAACACGGCGCGTACGCGGCGATCGAGGGCGAAGTCGACGGCGACCCGCGCGCGCACGGCGCGAAGGGTGCGCTGCGCTTGCGCGTCGTGCGGCCGATCCCCGATGCAACGACGTCGCTGCTGCAGCCGGCGGAGCGCTTCCTGCAGCTCACGCAGCCGGTGCCGCCCACCCTTGCCCACAACGCGGACGCCGTGCAGCGTGCGTATCGCGAGTACCAGGAAAAGTCGCTCGGCCGCACGGGGCTGCGCAAGATGTATATCGGCACGCTGACGCTCGCGCTGTTCCTCGCGACCTTCATTGCGATGATGCTCGCGCTTGCGCTCGGCCAGCAGCTCGCGCGGCCGCTGTTCCTGCTCGCGCAGGGCACGAAGGAAGTCACGGAAGGCGACTACACGCCGAAGCGCGAGATCAAGACGCGCGACGAGCTCGGCTTCCTCACGCAGTCGTTCAATGCGATGACGCGCCAGTTGTCCGAGGCGCGGCTCGCGGTCGAGAAGAACCGCGTCGCGCTCGAGCATTCGAAGACGTATCTCGAGAGCATCCTCGCGAACCTGACGGCCGGCGTGTTCGTGCTCGACCGCCAGTTCCGGCTGACGACGGCCAATCGCGGCGCCGAGCGGATCTTCCGGCAGCCGTTCAACGCGCTGATCGGCACGACGCTCGACCGGATCGGCGTGGCGGCCGGGTTCGGTGCGATGGTGCGCAAGGCGTTCGCCGATCGCGAGGCGGCATCCGACGGCGGCAGCGGCGATCGCGGCCACTGGCAGCAGCAGTTCGCGATCGAGGTGCCGGGCGAAACCGATCCGTTGACTTTGCTCGTGCGCGGCACGCGCCTCGTGTCGACGGTCGAGGGGCAGGCCGACGATCCGCAGACGTCCGGTTACGTCGTCGTGTTCGACGATATCTCCGACGTGATTTCCGCGCAGCGATCGGTCGCGTGGGGCGAGGTCGCGCGCCGGCTCGCGCACGAGATCAAGAATCCGCTGACGCCGATTCAGCTGTCGGCGGAGCGGCTTCAGATGAAGCTGTCCGACAAGCTCGCGGCGTCCGACGCCGATGTGCTCAAGCGCGGCGCGACGATGATCGTCAACCAGGTGGCCGCGATGAAGCGGATGGTCGACGATTTCCGCGAATACGCGCGCACGCCGCCGGCGGTGCTCGCGAACCTGCAGTTGAACGAACTGGCGAGCGAGGTGCTCGGGCTGTACGGTGTGGGCGAAGGCAAGAGCCCGATCGTCGCCGAGCTCGCGCCGTCGCTGCCGGTGATACGCGGCGACGCGACGCAATTGCGCCAGGTGATTCACAACCTGCTGCAGAATGCGCAGGATTCGGTCGCGGAGTCGGCGCATCCGCGTGTGTTGATCGAAACCAAGACAGTAGAATATGGCGATCCCGACGCCGAGGGCAAAACGCGCGTCGCGGTACGTCTTACCGTGTCCGACAACGGGCCCGGTTTTCCGGCGCGCATCCTGACCCGTGCGTTCGAGCCTTATGTGACGACGAAGGCGAAGGGCACGGGGCTGGGGTTGGCCACGGTCAAGAAAATCGTCGATGAGCACGGTGCGCGGATCGATCTGCGCAATCGCATGCACGGCGAGACCGTCGAGGGTGCGCAGGTGTCGATCCTGTTCCTGCAGATGGCGAGCGATGCGCCAGGCGCCGAATCGGGCGTGCAGGACGGGACGGCCCCCGCCAAGACAAAAGCAAGTGAGCAGACAAAGGCAGCGTAAATGGCAACCATCCTGGTGGTAGATGATGAAATGGGCATCCGGGAATTGCTCTCGGAGATCCTCAGCGATGAAGGACATGTCGTCGAGGCGGCGGAGAACGCGCAGGCCGCGCGGGAATACCGGTTGAATCAGGCGCCCGATCTCGTGCTGCTCGATATCTGGATGCCCGATACCGACGGCGTGACGTTGCTCAAGGAGTGGGCGGCGCAGGGGCTGCTGACGATGCCCGTGATCATGATGTCCGGGCACGCGACGATCGATACGGCCGTCGAGGCGACGAAGATCGGCGCGCTCGATTTCCTCGAGAAGCCCATCGCGCTGCAGAAGCTGCTGAAGTCCGTCGAGCACGGTCTCGCACGCGGCGCAGCGCCGGTGTCCGCGAACGCGGCGGCGAAGGCCGGTGCAGGGCCGGCGGCGGGGCCCGCGGCGGTTGCGTCCGCGGCCGCGCTGCCGACGCTCGGCGACGACATGGCTTCGGCACTCGGCCTCTCGGGGCAGACGGCCGCGATCCCATTCGACATCCCGTTGCGCGAAGCGCGCGATGCGTTCGAGCGCGCGTACTTCGAATATCACCTCGCGCGCGAAAACGGCAGCATGACGCGCGTCGCGGAGAAGACGGGCCTCGAACGGACGCACCTGTATCGCAAGCTCAAGCAGCTCGGTGTCGAGCTCGGCAAGAAGCCGTCCGAAGGCGCCGTATAAAATATTTCGCGAAAACACTTGATCAAGTAACGAAGGGTGGATATACTTTCTCTTCTTCGTTGGCCCGGTAGCTCAGTTGGTAGAGCAGCGGATTGAAAATCCGCGTGTCGATGGTTCGATTCCGTCCCAGGCCACCAGAATTAAAACCCCAAGAATCGGAAGGTTCTTGGGGTTTTTCGTTTGTGGTGAGGTTTGCGTCATGGGCGCGTGCCCGGCAGCATTCGTGAGGGCATGATAAAATCCGTGTCCGCTCAATGACTTAGCGCATCGCTTCATGCGCACGGCAGGCTGCCAGCGTGGCGCCGCCGTGGCGCGCGGCAACGATGCCGCGCGATGGGCGGTATAAGCGCTCCGCCGCGTTCGCGGCCGATTGCGCTGCCTATACTGGTCGAGCCGGCCCAGGCCGGCACGCGTCGGGCCGCCCGGCGGCAGCCGGCCCCGGGGCGCAGCGCGACGCGAGCCTACACATTCACGGAGTTTCACGGTGATTCGGACAGACGCTAAAGACGGCGCGCTCGTGTTGTTTTCCGGCGGGCAGGACTCGGCCACATGCGTGGCGTGGGCCCTCGAACGCTACCAGACGGTCGAGACGCTCGGCTTCGATTACGGCCAGCGCCATCGCGTCGAGCTCGAATGCCGCGAAGGCGTGCGCGAAGCGCTGAAGCGCGAGTTTCCCGCATGGTCGGAGCGGCTCGGCGACGATCACATGGTCGACCTGTCGGTGCTCGGTGCGATCAGCGATACCGCGATGACGCGCACGATCGAGATCGAGACGGCGGCGAACGGCCTGCCGAACACGTTCGTGCCGGGCCGCAACCTGATGTTCATGACGATCGCCGCGGCGATCGCCTATCGCCGCGGGCTGCGCGTGCTGGTCGGCGGGATGTGCGAGACGGATTTCTCGGGCTATCCCGATTGCCGCGACGACACGATGAAGGCGCTGCAGGTCGCGCTGAACCTCGGAATGGACACGCGTTTCGTGCTCGAGACGCCGCTGATGTGGCTCGACAAGGCGCAGACCTGGCAACTCGCCGAACAGCTCGGCGGCGAAGCGCTTGTCGAACTGATCCGCGTCGAGACGCACACGTGCTACGTGGGCGAGCGCGCTGAACTGCACGACTGGGGCTTCGGCTGCGGCGAATGCCCGGCCTGCAAGCTGCGCAAGCGCGGCTACGAGGCTTACCTGAAGGGCGAGCGGGTGACCGAAGCGCCGCTGTGACGCGGGTGCGCCGGCAGCGCTGGATGGATAACGGATTCTGATCGACAACGAGCGGCACGAGCCGGACGAAGGACGATGACTTACGCGGTCAAGGAAATTTTCTACACGTTGCAGGGCGAGGGCGCGAATGCGGGCCGGCCGGCCGTGTTCTGCCGGTTCGCCGGCTGCAACCTGTGGTCGGGCCGCGAAGAGGATCGTGCGGAGGCCGTGTGCCGCTTCTGCGATACGGACTTCGTCGGCACCGACGGCGAGAACGGCGGCAAGTTCAAGGATGCCGAAGCGCTCGTCGCGACGATTGCCGGCCTGTGGCCGGAGGGCGAGGCGCACCGCTTCGTCGTCTGTACGGGCGGCGAGCCGATGCTGCAGCTCGACCAGCCGCTCGTCGACGCATTGCACGCGGCCGGCTTCGAGATCGCGATCGAGACCAACGGCTCGCTGCCGGTGCTCGAATCGATCGACTGGATCTGCGTGAGCCCGAAGGCCGATGCGCCGCTCGTCGTCACGAAGGGCAACGAGCTGAAGGTCGTGATCCCGCAGGACAACCAGCGGCTGGCCGACTACGCGAAGCTCGACTTCGAGTACTTCCTCGTCCAGCCGATGGACGGCCCGTCGCGCGACCTCAATACGAAGCTCGCGATCGACTGGTGCAAGCGTCATCCGCAGTGGCGGCTGTCGATGCAGACCCACAAATATCTGAACATTCCCTGAGCCACGGCTTTTGACATCGTGCTGATTACCCGAAAACTCGAATTCGACGCGGGCCACCGCATTCCCGATCACCGCAGCCAGTGCCGGAACCTGCATGGCCATCGCTACGTGCTCGAAGTCACGCTGCGCGGCGATCTCGTCGATACCGAGGGGGCGCCCGACCGCGGCATGGTGATGGATTTCGCCGACGTGAAGGCGCTCGCGATGGAGCACCTGGTCGGCAAGTGGGACCACGCATTCCTGGTCTACGCGCGCGACGACGTCGTGCGCTCGTTCCTCGAGCAGATGGCCGACCACAAGACCGTCGTGATCGACCGGATCCCGACCGTCGAGAACCTCGCGGCGATTGCGTTCGACATCCTCGCGAACGTGTACGACGCACACTACGGCGTGAACCTGCGGCTCGAGCGCGTGCGCCTGTACGAAACGCCGAACTGCTGGGCCGACGTCGAGCGCCAGCCCGGCCGCTGATCCCGCCTTCCCGGCAGCCCCGCCAGCCGGCGCGGGCTGCCTGACGCCGCACCTCGCGGCTTCGTTCCGCCGCGCTCCCCGTCCGTTCCCACATTCCGCGTAACGCCGCGCTATGATCGTTGCGTGGCGCCGAAAAACGCAGCCGTGCGCCATTGCGCGGCCGGCGCTGCCAGATCGGCCGCCCACGGCCGACCAACGTTCCAGGGCCCGGTCCTGGCGCCGCCGTGCTTCGCTGCCCGGCGTGTCGCGCCCCGCTTTGCCCGTTGCTTGTCCCGTTCGATTGCCGTTCCGTCCAGGAGGCCGTATCGATGAGCACGCTCACCAATTCCCTCAAACAACGCCTGCGCGACGGCGACGATCCGCTGTACGGCCTGTGGCTGTCGCTCGGCAGCGACTCGGCTGCGGAAGCGCTCGCGCATGCCGGCTACGACTGGCTCTGCATCGACATGGAGCACGCGCCGAACGACAGTCGCGATGTTGCATCGCAGCTGCGCGCGATTGCCGCCGCCCATCTGCCGAGCGAACCCGTCGTGCGCGTGCCGGCGCGCGAGCCGTGGCTCGTGAAGCGTGCGCTCGATGCGGGCGCACGCACGCTGATGTTCCCGTGCATCGAGACGCTCGACGACGCCGCGCACGCGGTGCGGCTGACGCGCTATCCGTCGCCCGAATCGCCCGACGGGCTGCGCGGCGTCGCGGGCATGGTGCGCGCGGCAGCGTTCGGGATGCGCCGCGATTACGTGCAGACGGCGAACGCGCAGGTCGCGGTGATCGTGCAGATCGAATCGGCGCGCGGCGTCGACGAAGTCGAGCGGATCGCGGCGCTGCCCGGCGTCGACTGCCTGTTCGTCGGCCCGGCCGATCTCGCGGCGAGCCTCGGGCATCTCGGCGACGTCCGCCACCCGGACGTCGAAACCGCGATGGCGCGCGTGCTCGCGGCCGGCAGGCAGGCCGGCGTCGCGGTCGGGATCTTCGCGGGCGATACGGCGGCCGCGCGCCAGTATCGCGAGGCCGGCTACCGGATGATCACGCTGTCGGCCGACGTCAGCTGGCTGTTGCGTGCGACGCGGCAGGCGCTGCAGGAGGTGAGATCATGAACGGTGGCGACGGCGCGTGCCGCGGGCGCGCGCAGGGCGGGATCGGGGTGCGCGGGCGGATCGGCGCGATGCTCGGCCTGTGGGTCGTGTGTATCGCGGCCGCCGCGCAGGGCGCGCCGCAAGCGAAACCCGATCCGTCGCGCGAGACGCAATCGGCGGTCGCCGACTACAACGCCGGCGACTATCGCGCGGCGCTGGTGCAGTTCCATGACGCGGCCGAGCGCGGCGATCGTCTCGCGCAATTCAACTACGCGATGATGCTGCTGACGGGCGAAGGCGTGACGGCGAACGTCGACGAAGGGCTGCGCTGGCTGAAGCGCGCGGCCGACGCGAACATGTCGCACGCGCAGTACGTGTACGGCCGGATGCTCGACGACGGCGAGTTCGTCGCGCGCAATCCGGCCGAAGCGCATCGCTGGTTCCTGCGGGCGGCCAGGCAGGGGCATGTACAGGCCGAGCTGTCGCTTGCGAACCAGTTCCTCGACGGGCGCGGCACGCCGCGCGACAACCGGCAGGCGTTCACGTGGTACAAGCAGGCCGCCGACGCGGGCGAGCCGACCGCGCAGTACGTGACCGCGTCGTTCTACGAGCGCGGCGGCGACGGCGTCGCACAGAACCTGAACATCGCGCGGGCGTATTACGCGGCGGCGGCCGCGCAGGGCGACGAGACGGCCGGGCTGAAATTCAAGGAACTGAGCGCGCGGCTGAAGGCGCAGGGGCCGGCATCGGGCGCCGGTGCCGAACCGGGCGGGCCGCACGCGCCGGCGCAGTGAGCGGGACCGCGTTCGGCATGAGCAGTCGAAAAAAACGGCGCCGAGGCGCCGTTTTCTTTGTGCGATGCATGTCGCGCGGTCAGCTCTTCATCAGCCGCCGCTGCCGCCCGACGCTCATGATCATCCCGATCGCGATGCCGAGCGTCGTGAGCGCGGTGCCGCCATAACTCATGAACGGCAGCGGCACGCCGACGACCGGCAGCACGCCGCTCACCATCCCGATGTTGACGAACGCATAGACGAAGAACGCGAGCGTGAGCGAGCCCGCGAGCAGGCGGCCGAACAGCGTCGCGCCCTGCGCGGCGATATAGAGCCCGCGTGCGATCAGCGCCATGTACAGCGTCAACAGCACGAGCCCGCCGACGAGCCCCCATTCCTCGGAGAACACCGCGAAGATGAAGTCGGTGTGCTTCTCCGGAATGAATTCGAGGTGCGCCTGCGTGCCTTTCAGGTAACCCTTGCCGAGCACGCCGCCCGAGCCGATCGCGATCACGGCCTGGATCGTGTGGAAGCCCTTGCCGAGCGGGTCGGAGGTCGGGTCGAGCAGCGTACACACGCGGTGCTTCTGGTAATCGTGCATCAGCGGCCACTGTACTTCGGGCTGACAGATGCGCTCTTCGAACACGGCGATCGAGCCGACCGCGATCACGCCCGCGACGAGCACCGGCACGATCAGCTTGAACGACAGGCCGGCGAGGTAGATCACGAAGAAGCCGGCTGCGAACACGAGCAGGCCGGTGCCGAGGTCGGGCTGCTTCGCGATCAGCCCGACCGGCACCAGCAGGATCCCGAACGCGGCGATGAAGTCGTACCAGCGCAGCCCGCCTTCACGGCGCTGGTAGTACCACGCGAGCATCAGCGGTGTCGCGATCTTGAGGATTTCCGACGGCTGGATCACGACGCCGACGTTCAGCCAGCGCTTCGCGCCCTTCTTGGTCATCCCGAACAGCGCGACCGCGACCAATAGCGTGACCCCGAACGTGTAGAGCGGGACCGCGAAGCGCATCAGCGTCGTTGGCGGGATGTTGGCGATCACCCACATCAGCACGAACGTCAGCAGGATGTTGCGCAGCTGGTCCTCGACGCGGCCCGGCATGTCGATCGATGCGCTGTACAGCGTGACGATGCCGACGCACAGCAGCAGGAACACGATGAGGGCGAGCGGGCGGTCGAAGCCCGCGAACATCTGCTTGATCTTGTCGAGCCAGGCGCGCTTGTCGAATTGCATGCCTTTCTCCGTTAATGAGCGGTGCCG
>NZ_JAAGPP010000041.1:0-56931 GCF_017104975.1 Burkholderia sp. Ac-20344 | reverse complement strand
GTCAGCGCGAAGATCCGCAGGTTGCGGCGCGTGTCGCGCCATTGCGCGACGCAGCGCATGCCGACGTCGCCGCAGCCGACGATCAGTGCGCGCGGCCGGCGCAGGATTCGAGTCGCGATCATGTTGGTTGCGAAATCAGTAGCCACCGCTGCGCGACGCGCAACGGGCTTGCATTGTAGCTGCCGTGCTCGACATGCACGGTCCCCACATTTTGTTCTAGTTTGGTTCTATGGCATTCAACGTCACTCTCAAGCAAAGCGGCCGGCAATTCCAGGTCGAGTCGGACGAAACCGTGCTGGCGGCCGCGCTGCGCCAGAACGTCCATCTGCCGTACGGCTGCAAGAACGGCGCGTGCGGCTCCTGCAAGGGCCAGATCGTGTCGGGCCAGATCGAACAGGGCCCGCACGCCGCGTCGGCCCTGTCCAACGACGAGCGCACGCGCGGCCTTGCGCTGCTGTGCTGCTCGAAGGCGCAATGCGATCTCGAGATCGACGTGCGCGAGATCGCCGGCGTCGACGGCGTGCAGGTGAAGAAGCTGCCGTGCCGGATCGCCGCGCTCGAGCGCAAGGCCGACGACGTGATGGTCGTGAAGCTCCAGTTGCCCGCCAACGAACGCCTGCAGTATCTCGCGGGCCAGTACGTCGAGTTCATCCTGAAGGACGGCTCGCGCCGCAGCTATTCGATGGCGAACGCGCCGCACGAGGAAGGCCCGATCGAGCTGCACATCCGTCACATGCCGGGCGGCAAGTTCACCGACCACGTGTTCGGCGCGATGAAGGAGCGCGACATCCTGCGCTTCGAAGGCCCGCTCGGCACGTTCTTCCTGCGCGAGGATTCCGACAAGCCGATCGTGCTGCTCGCATCGGGCACGGGTTTCGCGCCGATCAAGGCGATCATCGAGCACGTGAAGCACACGGGCATCACGCGCCCGATGACGCTCTACTGGGGCGCACGCCGCAAGAAGGACATCTACCTCGACGAGCTCGCCGAGCAGTGGGCGCGCGAGATCCCGAACTTCAAGTACGTGCCGGTGCTCTCCGAGCCGGACGCCGGCGACCAGTGGACGGGCCGCACGGGCTTCGTCCATCGCGCGGTGATCGAGGACCTGCCCGATCTGTCGGGCCATCAGGTGTACGCGTGCGGCGCGCCGGTGATGGTCGAATCCGCGCAGCGCGACTTCACGCAGCACCACGCACTGCCGGCCGACGAGTTCTACGCGGACTCGTTCACGAGCGCCGCCGATCTCGCGCATCCGGTCTGACACCTGCCCATCCGCGTCCCGCGTTGCGCACCGCGATGTCACACCCGTGGCATCGCGGCGGTTTACAGTGGGGCGCGGGATGCCTTATGCTTGCGCACATGAACTGCTACCTGTCCGCCCTTCGACGTCGCCGCTCGCCGCTCCGCCCGGATGCCGCAGGCTCGTCACGGACTCGCGCGTAACCCCCACACTGCTTCATCGGTTACGCACACGCTGTTCGAACCCACCAGCCACGGCCTTCCGTGGCTTTTTTATTGCCTGTTTCCCTTTCAACGTCCGCTGGAGTCTGCTGCCATGCCCCTGAACGATTATCCGATCGACTCGCTGATGTACATCACGAACCGCCCCGACATCGTGTTTACGCACGGCAAGGGTTCGTGGCTCTACGATCACACGGGCAAGCGCTATCTGGACTTCATCCAGGGCTGGGCCGTCAACAGCCTCGGCCACTGCAACGACGGCATCGTCGAAGCGCTGAAGACGCAGGCGGAAAAGCTGCTGAACCCGTCGCCCGCGTTCTACAACGAACCGATGGCGAAGCTCGCTGGCCTGCTCACGCAGCACAGCGTGTTCGACAAGGTGTTCTTCACGAACAGCGGCGCGGAAGCGAACGAAGGCGCGATCAAGCTCGCGCGCAAGTGGGGCCGCAAGTTCAAGAACGGCGCGTACGAGATCATCACGTTCGACCACAGCTTCCACGGCCGTACGCTCGCGACGATGTCGGCCAGCGGCAAGCCGGGCTGGGACACGATCTACGCACCGCAAGTGCCGGGCTTCCCGAAGGCCGAGCTGAACGACATCAACTCGGTCGAGAAGCTGATCACCGACAAGACCGTCGCGGTGATGCTCGAGCCGATCCAGGGTGAAGGCGGCGTGATTCCGGCGACGCGTGAATTCATGCAGGCGCTGCGCGCGCTGACGAAGCAGCACAACCTGCTGCTGATCGTCGACGAAGTGCAAAGCGGCTGCGGCCGCGCGGGCACGCTGTTCGCGTACGAGCTGTCCGGCATCGAGCCGGACGTCATGACGCTCGCGAAAGGCATCGGCGGCGGCGTCCCGCTCGGCGCGCTGCTGTCGAAGGCCGACGTCGCGGTGTTCGAGGCCGGCGACCAGGGCGGCACGTACAACGGCAATCCGCTGATGACGGCGGCCGGCTATTCGGTGATCTCGCAGCTCGTCGCGCCGGGCTTCCTCGAAGGCGTGCGTGCGCGCAGCGAATACCTGAAGCGCAAGCTGCTCGAGCTGTCGGAAGAGCGTGGCTTCGAAGGCGAACGCGGCGAAGGCCTGCTGCGCGCGCTGCTGCTCGGCAAGGACATCGGCCCGCAGATCGTCGAGAAGGCGCGCGACATGCAGCCCGACGGCCTGCTGCTCAACGCCGCGCGTCCGAACCTGCTGCGCTTCATGCCCGCACTGAACGTGACGACCGAGGAAATCGACCAGATGATGGCGATGCTGCGGTCGGCTCTCGACACGCTCTGAGGAGACCCTGCCGATGGATGCCGCCGCCGATGCTGTCGCAATCCGCCCGTTCGAACGCGCCGACACCGATGCCGTGCTCGCGGTATGGCGCGACGCGTTCCCGCAGTATGACGAAGCCGGTGCGCCGCCGCACCGCGATCCGCTGCGATCGATCGAGCTGAAGCTCGCGACGCAGCCGGATCTGTTCTTCGTCGCGACCAGCGGCGCACGCGTCGTCGGCACGCTGATGGCGGGTTTCGACGGGCATCGCGGCTGGCTCTACTCGTTCGGCGTATCGAACGACGCGCGGCGGCTTGGCATCGGCCGCGCACTGATCGCGCATGCGGAACACGCGCTCGCCGCGCGCGGCTGCCTGAAGATCAACCTCCAGGTGCTGCCCGGCAACGACGACGCGTGCCGCTTCTACGCAGCGCTCGGCTATCGCGTCGAGGAACGCATCTCGTTCGGCAAGACGCTGCCGGCCGCGTGAAGCGAAGGCCGGCGGCCCGCCACAACAGTCGAATGGAGTCGTGCCCGCCCGCACAAGTTCGACTCGCATCGCATGACACGAAAAAAAAGGCTGTCACGGCATCCCGTGACAGCCTTTCGAAAGCCCGTGTGCGACGCGCCCGGCATCCGCCGTCGCGCGCTACCGGGCCCGCTCATTCACTCACTCATTCACCCAGGTACGCAGCCCGCACCTTCGGATCGTCGAGCATCTGCTTCGCGTCGCCTTCCATCGTGACCGTGCCAGAGTCCATCACGTAGCCGCGGTCGGCCGCCTGCAGCGCGAGGCGTGCGTTCTGCTCGACCAGCAGCACTGTGATGCCCTCCTGCGAGATCGTCCGCACCACTTCGAAGATCTTCTCGACCATGATCGGCGACAGCCCCATCGACGGCTCGTCGAGCAGCAACAGCTTCGGCTTGGACAGAATCGCGCGCGACATCGCCAGCATCTGCTGCTCGCCGCCCGACAGCGTGCCCGCGAGCTGCGTCGCACGCTCCTTCAGGCGCGGGAAGAAGCCGAACATCCGGTCGACGTCCTTCTTGATCTGCTCGTTGTCGTTGCGCAGGTACGCGCCCATCTGCATGTTCTCGACGATCGACATCCGCGCAAAGATCCCGCGGCCTTCCGGCACCATCGCGAGGCCGCGCTTGAGCAGTTCGTGCGACGGCACGCCCTTGATCGACTTGCCGTCGTACTCGATGTCGCCTGCCGAATACGCCTTGAGACCCGTGATCGCCTTCATCGTCGTGGTCTTGCCGGCACCGTTCGCGCCGATCAGCGTCACGAGTTCGCCTTGGCGGACTTCCATGTCAACGCCCTTGACGGCCTGGATGCCGCCGTAGTTGACCTGCAAGCCCTTGATTTTCAACATTGCCGCTGCCATCAGTGCACCCCTGCGCCGAGATATGCCTCAATCACCTTCGGATTCTTCTGCACGTCCTGCGGCAGACCCTCGGCGATCACCTTGCCGTAATCGAGCACCGTCATCCGGTTGCACAGCCCCATCACGAGCTTCACGTCGTGCTCGATCAGGAGAATCGTGCGGCCGTCCGAGCGGATCTTGTCGAGCAGGCGCGTGAGTTCGACCTTCTCGGTCGCGTTCATCCCCGCCGCCGGCTCGTCGAGCGCGAGCAGCTTCGGGTCGGTCGCCAGCGCACGCGCGATCTCGAGACGGCGCTGGTGGCCGTACGACAGGTTGCGCGACGTGTAGTCCGCGTACTGCAGCACGCCGACGTATTCGAGCAGCTCGATCGCGCGCTCCTTGATCTCGCGCTCTTCCTGGCGTTCAGCCGGCGTCTGGAACACCGCGCCGAGCAGCCCGTGCTTGGTGCGCACGTGGCGGCCCACCATCACGTTCTCAAGCGCCGTCATCCCGCCGAACAGGCGGATGTTCTGGAACGTGCGCGCGATGCCCGTCTTCGCGACCTGATGCACCGCGGTCGGCTTGTATTCCGTGCCGTCGAGCTTGAACTCGCCGGAGTCCGGCGTGTAGAGGCCCGTGATCACGTTGAAGAACGTCGTCTTGCCGGCGCCGTTCGGGCCGATCAGCCCGTAGATCTCGCCTTCCTTGATCTCGAGGCCGACGTCGGACAGTGCCTGCAGGCCACCGAAGCGCTTGTTCACGCCCTGCACGGACAATCGGATTTGTTTGTCGCTCATGTGTGTATCCCCTTGTCCGTAGGTTAAGCGCGCACCGGCTTCTTGCTGGCGCGCTTCGCCAGTTTCGCGATCTTGTCCTCATGCTTCGGCGCGGGCCACAGGCCTTCCGAGCGGTACAGCATGATGACCACCATCGCGAGGCCGTACAGCGCCTGGCGGATCACTTCCGTATCGACGATGTCATGACCGAACAGCGCGTGCTGCAGCGGGCTCATCGTCGAGCGCAGGAACTCCGGGAAGATCGCGAGCAGCACCGCGCCCAGGATCACGCCCGGGATGTGGCCCATGCCGCCGAGCACCACGCACGCGAGCACGACGATCGATTCCCAGAACGTGAACGATTCCGGCGACACGAAGCCCTGGAACGAGCCGAACATCGCACCCGACAGGCCGCCGAACGACGCGCCCATCGCGAATGCGAGCAGCTTCACGTTACGCGTGTTGATGCCCATCGCCTTCGCCGCGATCTCGTCTTCGCGGATCGCCGCCCATGCGCGGCCGATACGCGAGTGCTGCAGGCGCGTACACACCCAGATCACCAGCAGCGAGCACAGCACGAACAGGTAGTAATACATGTACACCGACGGCAGCTGGATGCCGAACAGCGAGTGCGTCTGCGACAGGTTGAAGCCGCCGACGTGCACCGGATCGATGCCCGTGATCCCCTTCGGGCCGTTGGTGATGTTCACCGGACGGTCGAGGTTGTTCATGAAGATCCGGACGATTTCACCGAAGCCGAGCGTCACGATCGCCAGGTAGTCGCCGCGCAGGCGCAGCGTCGGCGCACCGAGCAGGATCCCGAAAGTCGCCGCCAGCGCCATCGCGATCGGCACGATGATCAGGAACGGCACATGCAGCCCGTTCGGCGCGAGCGCCGCGATCCACTCGAACTGCGAGGTCAGGTGCGGCGAGCTCAACAATGCCGCGGTGTACGCGCCCACCGCGTAGAACGCGATATAGCCCAGGTCGAGCAGGCCGGCGAAGCCGACCACCACGTTCAGGCCCAGCGCGAGCATCACGTACAGCATCGCGAAGTCGAGCACGCGGACCCAGTAGTTGCCGCCGGCCGAGCCGATGATGATCGGCGCGGCGATCACGAAGACAGCGGTCAGGAGGCCGATGATGACGGTCTTGGCGGTGTTGCGCTCTTCGACGAGCGACGTCGAGGATTCGATCGGTTGAATGGATGTCATGTTGTTTGCTCCCTTCCGTTACGCACGATCCGCGACACGTTCGCCCAGCAGGCCGGACGGACGGAACACCAGCACGATGATCAGCACGATGAAGGCGAACACGTCCTGGTAGTTACTGCCGAATACGCCGCCCGTGAGGTTGCCGATGTAGCCGGCCCCGAGCTGCTCGATCAGGCCGAGCAGCACGCCGCCGACCATCGCGCCGCCGAGGTTGCCGATCCCGCCCAGCACCGCGGCCGTGAACGCCTTCATGCCGGGGATGAAGCCCATGTAGAAGTGCACGTTGCCGTATTCGGACGCGATCATCACGCCGGCCAGTGCAGCAAGCGCGGAGCCGATCATGAACGTCGCCGAGATCACGAAGTTCGGGTTCACGCCCATCAGGCTCGCGGTGTTCGGGCTTTCGGCGATCGCGCGCATCGCGCGGCCGAGCTTGGTCTTGTGCACGAGCAGCAGCAGGCCGCCCATCACGATGAACGCCACCGCGATGATCACGATTTCAGTAACCGAGATCACGGCGCCGGGCGTCGTGTCGGTGGCCTTGATCACGTTGATCGGGTCGGTCGGCAGCAATTGCGGGAACGGCAGCGGGTTGCGCGACCAGATGATCATCGCGGCGGTCTGCAGCAGGATCGACACGCCGATCGCGGTGATCAGCGGGGCGAGGCGCGGTGCGCGGCGCAGCGGCCGGTAGGCGACCCGTTCGATCGTGAAGCCGACGAATGCGCAGACGACTGCGGCGATACCCAGGCCGATCGTCAGCGTCGCGACGTTGCCGAGTCCGGGGAAATGGTTCTGCAGCACGGTGATGGCCGACAGCGCGACCATCGCGCCGATCATCAGCACGTCGCCGTGCGCGAAGTTGATGATGCCGAGAATGCCGTACACCATCGTGTAGCCCAACGCGATGATGGCGTAGACACTGCCGAGCACCAGCCCGTTGAGAACCTGCTGGACGAAAATATCCATTTAAAGCTCCTTGGCCCGTGCTGCCGGAGGACGTTGCGCCCCGCGGGTAAGCGAGGAATCGCGCCTTCTCGGCGACACTGCGGGTACTAGTCGATACCGGTAAGGGTGGATCGTCCCGGCGCGCGCCGCCCGGCCTGTACGGCCGGACCTGCCGCCGGAGCGGATACAAAAACGGCACCGCACTGTTCCGGTGCCGTCATGAGTCCCGTCGCTAAATCGTCACGACATCGAGGACGGTGTTCGTGGCCTCCTTGAAGTCGTGGGGCAGCATGCCGAGACGGCCATCGTCCGGTTGCCCGGCATCCGTGCCTTTTCCCGTCCGGCGCGAGGCAAGCCCCGCACCCGGACGGATCGGATTCCGTGCCGCGTCGCCTCGCAAGGCACCGCGAACGCCGCGTCCGACATTCGCCAGGACTGCGTCGGAATCCATCGTACGAACCAGACCGCGCGCCGCGACACCATTGCTCGCGGCAACGCGCTGTTTCGTCGAATCGAAATGAAAGGGGGCTGGCGACATCGGCACGCTGCCCGCATCGCCGGGCGCGATGGCCGGCATGCGTCGCTCGACGTGCCCGGTCGCTGTCGTGTCACGACCGGCGGCTTGCTGTGTTGCAACCTGCATGTCCGCTGCCCGACCGTTCGCCAGGCCAAGCGCGTTGATTTCCTCGATCGCCAAACGTGCCCCGTTTTCCTTGTCCTTGCCCAATTGCGCAATGCGGCACGCGAACGGTGCCGCACGATCGGTTCCGGCGACGCGCACGCCGCTGGCCGGCGGTGCCGCGAACACCGCAGCCTCCCTCCCCGCCCCGTCGTCGCTCTTTTTGCTGCAGCCGGCAAGCATTGCAACCGGTGCGGCGACGGACACGGCGTAAGCCAACTTCACATGCATTGAATGGTCTCCCGCGCCTTGCCAAAACCCGATTTCAAAGCCATTCAGGCCTGAAAACGGGCGCATTGTAACTCCATTTATAGGACGCCAATAATCCTGATTCGATGGGGTTTTCCTGCATTGCAACCAATTTTGAGAGACGCTTGGGAACGCGCGGAGCAACCCGGTTGCACCATGAATGCGGATAATGGTTGCGATTGCAATTCCGGCAGGCCAAAAAAAAGCGCGCCGGGAGGCGCGCTTCGGTGTTCCGCGGGTGCGATGCGTCAATCAGGCAGCGGGCGGCAAGTTCAACCCGCGCGGCAGCGGAAACGACACGTTTTCCTCGATGCCGTCGAGCGCACGGACGTTGCGCACGCCGAGTTCGCGCAGTCGCGCGATCACAGCCTGGGCGAGCACTTCGGGCGCCGATGCGCCGGCCGTCACGCCGATGCGGCGCTTGCCTGCAACCCATGCCGGATCGATCTGGTCGGGCGCATCGACCATGTACGCGTCCACCCCGCGCTTCTCGGCCACTTCGCGCAGGCGGCTCGAATTCGAGCTGTTCGGGCTGCCGACGACGATCACGACATCGCACTGCGGCGCCATGAACTTCACCGCGTCCTGGCGGTTCTGCGTCGCGTAGCAGATGTCCTGCTTCTTCGGCTCGCGGATCTTCGGATACTTGGCCTTCAGCGCGCCGATGATCTCGGCTGCGTCGTCGACGGACAGCGTCGTCTGCGTGACGAGCGCGATGCGTTCGGGATCGGCGAGTTCGAGCTTCTGCACGTCCTCGACGCTCTCGACGAGATGCATGCCGCGCTCGACCTGCCCCATCGTGCCCTCGACTTCCGGATGGCCCTTGTGCCCGATCATGACGATGTCGACGCCGTCCTGGCGCATCTTCGCCACCTCGACGTGCACTTTCGTGACGAGCGGGCAGGTCGCGTCGTAAATGCGCAACCCGCGCACGTCGGCCTCGTCGCGCACGGCCTTCGACACGCCATGCGCGCTGAAGATCACGGTATTGCCGGCCGGTACTTCCTCGAGTTCCTCGACGAAGATCGCGCCTTTCTTCTTCAGATCCTCGACCACGTACTTGTTGTGGACGATCTCGTGACGAACGTAGATGGGCGCACCGTGCATCGCGATTGCGCGCTCGACGATCTCGATCGCGCGATCGACGCCCGCGCAGAAACCGCGGGGCTGGGCCAGCAGGATTTCGGCGTCGGCTGCGACGGTCTGCCCGGACAGCGTATCGGTGGTGCTCATGATTACAGGATTCCGATGATTTTCACTTCGAACGTAAGCGCTTGGCCCGCGAGCGGATGATTGAAGTCGAACAGCGCCGAGGTCTCGCTGACTTCCTTCAGCACCCCCGCGTATCGGCCGCCGTCCGGCGCGTTGAACTCGATCAGTTCGCCCGGCGTGAAATCGTCGCCGACCATCCCGTTCTCGCGCAGCGTCGACAGCGTGACGCGCTGGAGCATGTCGGGATTGCGGGGACCGAACGCCTGTTCGGGCATTAGCTGAAAAGTCGAATGGTCGCCGACCCTGAGCCCGATCAGAATCTGTTCCAGCGACGGCGCCAGCTGCCCCGCGCCGAGCAGCAGCGTGGCCGGCTTGTCGGTGAAGGTGTTGACGATGTCGGCGCCGTCGGCCAGTGCGAGCCGGTAATGCAACGTGACGTGGGAACCGGGCTTCACTTCGGATAGATCGATGAGGCTCATGAATTACTCGTTCAGTCGGCGCCCGATACGGCCGAAAGGCCCGGCGCAAAGCCAATATTGTAAGTCACCTGAGCGCGCAAGGCGGAAAGTGCGACGACGTCGCGCACACCGCCCGCCGCCATTGGAGATTCGAGCATGCTGTCACCCTGCCTGGCCCTGCCTCTGCCACCCGTCGAATGCCGCGACGCCGCCGATCTGCCGGCCGATCCGCCCGGCCGTATCCTCCCGATCCGCCAGCGCAAGCGCCGCCCGGGCGACTGGCGGCCCGAGCGGCCGCGCGAGCGATTGCTGGAGCGCGGGCCGGCCGCGCTGACCGACGACGAACTGATTGCACTGCTGCTCGGTACGGGCAAGCCGGGACACGATGTTTTCGTCACCGCCCGCGCCCTGGTCGGGCAGTTCAAGACGTTGCGCGGGCTGCTCGAGGCGACCGCCGACGATTTCGAGGCGCACCCCGGCATCGGCCCCGCGCGTTCCGCGCGGCTGGTTGCGGTCACGGAAATCGCGCGACGCATGCTGAAGGAGAAAGCGCGCGAGAAGAAGCAGATCGATTCGCCCGGCGCGGTCGAGGACTATCTGCGGATGAAGATCGGCGCGCGTCCGTACGAAGTGTTCGCCGCGGTCTACCTCGACGCGCGCCACTACCTGATCGAAACGGAGGAAATCACGCGCGGCTCGCTGACGCGCATGGCCGTCTACCCGCGCGAGATCGTGCGCCGCGCGATGACGCACAACGCCGCGGCGCTGATCGTCGCGCACAACCATCCGTCGGGCGCGGTGCAGCCGAGCGCGGAAGATCGCCGCCTGACCCGCGTGCTGCACGACGCGCTCGCGCTCGTCGACGTGCGGCTGCTCGATCACGTCGTCATCGGCATCAGCGATACTTTTTCGTTCGCCCGGGCCGGTTGGCTGTAGACTATGCGGTTGCGGCCCGCCTGAGGGCGCCGCAACGGTGAAGCGAAATTAGGTTTGATTTTTCTGAACTTTTTCTGCTAGAATCGCCGTCTGTCTTTTTTCCAACCAGTTCTAGCCATCGAAGGGCCTTGTCTGTAAGGGCTTCGGCGTTCTGAGTGCAGCCATGGATCACGTGGCGGTGCGATGGAACCTTCATCGGCGATCGAACCCCGAATTTAGCGTATTAGGAGTGCTCTCATGGCACGCGTATGCCAAGTAACTGGGAAAGCGCCGATGAGCGGCAACAACGTTTCCCACGCCAACAACAAGACGAAGCGCCGCTTCCTGCCGAACCTGCAAAACCGCCGGTTCTGGGTGGAGAGCGAAAACCGCTGGGTGCGCCTGCGCGTCTCGAACGCCGGCCTGCGCCTGATCGACAAGAACGGCATCGATTCCGTGCTCGCTGACCTGCGCGCACGCGGCGAAGCCTAAGCCCAAGGAGCACAATCATGGCAAAAGGCGCACGCGACAAGATCAAGCTCGAGTCGACCGCTGGTACGGGTCACTTCTACACGACCACGAAGAACAAGCGCAACATGCCGGAAAAGATGGCGATCAAGAAGTTCGATCCCGTCGTCCGCAAGCATGTGGAATACAAAGAAACCAAGATCAAGTAATCTCCGGTTTCTGCTAGCCTGACGGCGACCGAAAAGCCCCGCACATGCGGGGCTTTTTGTTTTGCGCGCACGGTCCCGCGCGACGCGGTATGCTCTCCCCTTTCCGCGGCCACGGCCGCCGGAACGCACAAGATCAAAAGCGTAACGATGGAGATGCAGCATGAAATTCGACGTGGCGATCGTCGGCAGCGGCCTGGCAGGGCTGTCGGTCGCACTCAACCTGGCCAGCACGCGACGTGTCGCGCTGATCGCGAAACGGTCGATGATGGAGGGCGCGAGCGATAACGCGCAGGGTGGCATCGCGGCTGTCCTCGATTCGGCGGACAGCATCGAGAACCACGTCGACGACACGCTGGTCGCTGGCGGCGGCTTGTGCGACGAAGGCGCGACGCGCTACATCGTCGAGCACGGCCGCGAAGCGATCGAATGGCTGATCTCGCAGGGCGTGCCGTTCACGAAGGACGACGCGGCCGAGCTCGGTTTCCACCTCACGCGCGAAGGCGGCCACAGCCACCGCCGGATCATCCACGCGGCCGACGCAACCGGCCATGCGGTGCTCGCGACGCTGTCGGCGCGTGCGCGCCAGCATCCGAACATCACGTTCTTCGAAAACCACCACGCGATCGACCTGATCACGTCGGACCGGCTCGGCCTGCCCGGCCGCCGCTGTCACGGCCTGTATGCGCTCGACGTCGACAACGACCGCACGATCACGATCGAGGCGCCGCACACGGTGCTCGCAACGGGCGGCGCCGGCAAGGTCTACCTGTACACGACGAACCCCGACACCGCGACCGGCGACGGCATCGCGATGGCGTGGCGCGCGGGCTGCCGCGTGTCGAACATGGAATTCATCCAGTTCCACCCGACCTGCCTGTTCCATCCGTATGCGAAGTCGTTCCTGATTTCCGAAGCCGTGCGCGGCGAAGGCGGCCTGCTGAAGCTGCCCGACGGCACGCGCTTCATGCCCGCACACGATCCGCGCGCCGAACTCGCCCCACGCGACATCGTCGCGCGCGCGATCGACTTCGAGATCAAGAAGCGCGGGATCGACTGCGTGTATCTCGACATCAGCCATCAGCCGGAAGCGTTCCTGCGCGAACACTTCCCGACGATCCACGCACGCTGCCTCGAATTCGGCATCGACATCGCGAAAGAACCGATTCCGGTCGTGCCGGCCGCGCACTACACGTGCGGCGGCGTCGTCACCGACCTCGCGGGGCGTACCGATCTCGCGGGCCTGTATGCGGTCGGCGAAACGTCGTACACGGGGCTCCACGGCGCGAACCGGCTCGCGAGCAACTCGCTGCTCGAATGTCTCGTGATCGGCCGCGCGGCGGCCGAGGCGATCGAGGCGGCCGGCTTCGATGCCGAAACGCCGGCCACGCTGCCCGCGTGGGACGAAAGCCGCGTGTCGGATGCGGACGAGGAAGTCGTCGTTGCGCACAACTGGGACGAGCTGCGCCGCCTGATGTGGAACTACGTCGGCATCGTGCGCACCGACAAGCGCCTCGAACGCGCGAAGCATCGGCTGTCGCTGCTGCGCGACGAGATCCAGGAGTACTACGCGAACTTCCGCGTGACGCGCGACCTGCTCGAGCTGCGCAACCTCGTCGACGTGGCGACGCTGATCGTGAAGAGCGCGCATTCGCGCCGCGAAAGCCGCGGGCTGCACTACAGCCGCGACTGGCCGAATTCGCTGCCGAAGGCGCTGCCGAGCGTGCTCACGCCGCGCGCGCGTCGCTGAGCGGTACGCCCTCCCCGGCTGCGGCCGCACAGGAAAAAAGCCGTTGGCGTTTGCGCGCCAACGGCTTTTTTGTCTGATCGATGACGCTCGGTCAGTCGACGATCCGCATCGAATAGTCCGTCGCGCGCACGTCCTTCGTCAGCGCGCCGATCGAGATGCGGTCGACACCCGTTTCCGCGAACGCCCGCACCGTATCGAAATTGACGCCACCCGACACTTCGAGCACGGCCTTGCCGTTCGCCACGCGCACCGCTTCACGCATCATGTCGAGCGTGAAGTTGTCGAGCAGCACCGACTGCGCGCGATGCGCGAGCGCCGTATCGAGTTGCTCAAGCGTCTCGACTTCGACCTGCACGGGCACGCCCGACTCCAGCGCGAACGCCGCGTCGAGCGCCTCGCCGACACCGCCTGCCGCCGCGATGTGGTTTTCCTTGATCAGGATGCCGTCATACAGCGCGAGACGCTGGTTCTCGCCGCCGCCGACGCGCACCGCGTACTTCTGCGCGAGCCGCAGGCCCGGCAGCGTCTTGCGCGTATCGAGGATCTTCGTGCGCGTGCCTTCGACGCGATCGACGTAACGGCGCGTCGCGGTCGCGACGCCCGACAGCAACTGCAGGAAGTTCAGCCCGTTGCGCTCGGCCGTCAGCAGCGCGCGCGCCGGCCCTTCGAGTTCGCAGACGGTCGAATCGGGGGTCATCCGGTCGCCTTCGCGATAGCGCCATTGCACGACGATCGCCGGATCGATCCGTGCAATCACGGCCTCGAACCACGGCACGCCGCACAGCACGGCTTCCTCGCGCACGATGATGCGTGCACGGCGGCGCCCGCCGGCCGGTACGAGCCGCCCGGTCTGGTCGCCGGTGCCGACGTCTTCCGCGATCGCATCGGCCACGTTGCGCGCGATCGCGTCGTCGAATGCCGCGCCGTATTGCTCGCGGACGATGTCGAACAGCGGGGATACAGCCTGGCTCATGCAGCCCCCACGTTCGCAAACAGTTGCTGGTCGCGCTGCAGATCGCCGCTCGCCTGCACGCGCTTCTTGTGCGCGGCCGCGAAATCGAGCATCCGGTCGATCGGCAGGCGTGCGCGCTCGCCGATCGCCGGATCGACGAAGATCTCGTTGTGACCGCGCTCGAGCACGTCGGCGAGGTTCGCGAGGCCGTTCATCGCCATCCACGGGCAATGTGCGCAGCTCTTGCAGGTCGCGCTGTTGCCGGCCGTCGGCGCGGCGATGAAGGTCTTGCCGGGCGCGGCAAGCTGCATCTTGTGCAGGATGCCGAGATCGGTCGCGACGATGAAGTGCGTCGCGTCGAGCTTGACGGCCGCGTCGATCAGTTGCGTGGTCGAGCCGACCACATCGGCCTGCGCGACGACGTTTTCCGGCGATTCGGGGTGGACGAGCACCTTTGCGTCCGGATATTCGGCGCGCAGCAGGTCGAGCTCGATGCCCTTGAACTCGTCGTGGACGAGGCACGAGCCTTGCCACAGCAGCATGTCCGCGCCGGTTTTCTTCTGGATGTAGCTGCCCAGATGGCGATCCGGCGCCCAGATGATCTTCTCGCCGCGCGCGTGCAGGTCGGCCACGATCTCGAGGCCGATCGACGACGTGACCATCCAGTCCGCGCGCGCCTTCACGGCAGCGCTGGTATTCGCGTAGACGACGACGGTGCGGTCGGGATGTGCGTCGCAGAATGCAGAGAATTCGTCGACCGGGCAGCCGAGGTCGAGCGAACAGGTCGCGTCGAGGTCGGGCATCAGGATCCGCTTGTTCGGGCTCAGGATCTTCGCGGTTTCGCCCATGAAGCGCACGCCGGCGACGACCAGTGTCTGTGCGTCGTGATCGCGGCCGAAGCGGGCCATTTCGAGCGAATCGGCGACACAGCCGCCCGTTTCGTCGGCCAGTTCCTGCAATTCGGCGTCGACGTAGTAGTGCGCGACCAGCACGGCCTTTTCACGCACGAGCAATGCCTTGATGCGTTCCTTTAGCGCGGCACGCTCTTCGGCGGACGGTGCATCGGGCACCTTGGCCCATGCCTGCCCCACGCCGCACACGGTCCCTGCTGCAACGGGCCGGTCGTACTCGACGGGTTTGATCGTCGATTGCATCTCCATATCTCCTGTCGGTGGGAGTTAGCGCTTTAGCGCTTACTCACACCCCATGCTTCGCGGTCGGTCGGAGTTAGCGCTTTAGCGCTTACTCCCACCCCATGCTTCGCGGTCGACCAGCGTTAGCGCTTTAGCGCCAACTCCGATCCCATCCTCTGAACTCGCCCCGGAACAACACTTCCGCGCCGCCCCAAGCCTCATACGAATCCGGTCCTGCCGATCACCCTTCAAAAACCGGCGACCCAAATAAAAAACCCCGCCAACGCGGGGTTTTTGACGTCCTTAGATTCTAATCGATTTCGAATCAGGCGTAGCGGCGCAGGCGCGTCGCAAATTCCTGCAGTGCCTTGATGCCGCTTTGTTCTGCGCGATGGCACCAATCCTGCAATTGCGCGAGAAGCTGTTCGCGCGATGCGGTCGAACGATCCCAGATCGCGGCGAGATCCTGGCGCAACTGGAAGTACGTGTGCAGCTTCTGGCTGTTCGCGAAGATTTCCGGCAGCAGCTTCTTCTGCGGCTCGTCGAGGCCGTCGGCATCCTTGTGGAACCACTTGCGTGCGCCGCGCATCATCTGGTACTTCTCGCCGCCGATTTCCTTCAGGTGCGCAAGCTCCTGGCGGTACGCACGCTTCACGGCCTTGCCGTAGCGCGCCATCACTTCGTAGCGGTTCGACAGCACGGCCTGCAGCGTTTCCTGGTCGAGCACCGTCTTCGGCTTGTTCAGGCGCGGCGTCGGCGCGACCTTCTTCACCTTCGCGAGACCGAACGCCGACATGATGCGGATGTACATCCAGCCGATGTCGAACTCATACCACTTGTTCGACAGCTTCGCCGACGTCGCGAACGTGTGGTGGTTGTTGTGCAGTTCTTCGCCGCCGATCACGATGCCCCACGGGAACAGGTTCGTGCTCGCGTCGGCCGAGTTGAAGTTGCGATAACCCCAGAAGTGACCGAAGCCGTTGACGACGCCGGCCGCCCAGAACGGAATCCAGACCATCTGCACGGCCCACACGGTGAGGCCGAGCACGCCGAACAGCGCGACGTCGATCACCATCATCAGGCTCACGCCGAGGATCGGGTACTTCGAGTAGATATTGCGTTCGATCCAGTCGTTCGGCGTGCCGTGGCTGAACTTGCGCATCGTCTCTTCGTTCTTCGCTTCCGCGCGATACAGCTCGGCGCCTTCGAGGAACACCTTCCAGATGCCGCGCGTCTGCGGGCTGTGCGGATCTTCCTCGGTCTCGCACTTCGCGTGGTGCTTGCGGTGAATCGCAGCCCACTGGCCGGTCAGCATGCCGGTCGTCATCCACAGCCAGAGGCGGAAGAAGTGGCTCGCGATCGGATGCAGCTCGAGCGCGCGGTGCGCCTGGCAGCGGTGCAGGTACACCGTCACGCCGATGATCGTGACGTGCGTGACGGCGAGCGCGAACAGCGCGACCTGCCACCACGAAAAATGCAGGAGCCCGTGGGAAAGAAAATCGAGCAGGGAATTCAACAAGGCAGTTACCTGTGATGAGAGCGACGCCGGCCCGCGCCAAGCGTCAGAAAAATGAAAGCATACCGCGTGTAGACCAGAATTTTACTTCAACCGTTCCAAGTCTTTGTAAAAAATGAATATTTTCTTGCCCTGACGCAACAAGTGCAGTCTATGGACGGACTCGAAAAGGCCCGCGATCCGGTTCCGGCCGCGCGGTCGATGCAATTGGCGACCGGCACGCGCTACGCAGCCGGTGCGCGCCCGTCCACCGCGCCGTTGCCGGCCGCCGGATCGAGCCCGGCCGCCGCGCCCGCGGCGGGAAAGCCGTCGGGCAACCCGACGACGCGCACTTCGCGCTGCGGGAACGGAATCGAAATCCCGTGCTCGCTGAACAGCCGCCAGATGTTGCGGTTCACGGTCGAACGCACGCCGGACGTGCCTTTCGCGGAATCCTCGATCCAGAACCCGAGCTCCAGGTCGATCCCGTCCGCACCGAAACTCACCAGATACGGGGTCGGAGCCGGCTCCGCCAGCACGCGCGGCACGTCCCTGGCTGCCTCGGCGAGCAACGCGAGCGCGTGCTCGACATCGCTCGTGTACGCGACCTGCACCGCGACCTTTGCGTAGCCGCGCGTCAGGTACGACGACTGGTTCTGCACGACGTCGGTGATCAGCTTCTCGTTCGGGATCAGCGTCTCGTTGCCGTCGAGGCCGCGCACGACCGTGTAGCGCGTGCGGATCTGCGTGACGATGCCCTGCAACCCGCCGACGCTGATCGCATCGCCGAGCCGCAGCGAGCGGTCGAGCAGGATGATGAAGCCCGACACGTAGTTGCTGGCGATCTTCTGCAGCCCGAAACCGAGGCCGACACCCACCGCGCCGCCGAACACGCCGAGCACCGTCACGTCGATGCCGACCAGCGACAGCCCGATCAGGATCGCCGCGAACACGAGCAGCGCGCGGCCGACCCGCGACAGCACGACCTTCAGGTTCGCGTCGAGCGTGCTCGCGCGCGTGAGGCGATCCTCGAGCACCGAGCCGAGCCACATCGCGACCATCAGCGTCACGCACACCCACAGCGCGCCGGAAATCACCGATAGCAGCGTGAGGTGCGCATTGGCGACACGAAACTGCACGCTGTCGAGCCAGCCGAGCACGTCGCGCTGGATGCCGAGCACGGTCAGCACCATCGCAGCCCACACGACGGTCGACACGATCTTCTCGACGATCGACAGCCACGCGTGCGTGTGGCCGTCGCGCGCGAACACGCGCCGCGCAAAGAAGAACAGCACGTAGATCAGCCCGATGCCGAACAGCGGCACGAGCGCGAGCGACAGCAGCGACGTCGACATGAACGGGTCGAACGCGAGCTGCGCGCCGCCCACGAACAGACTGCCGAACAGCGGGAACAACGCGCGCTTCAGGCTTTGCGCGCCCGCACCGGGCGCGCGTCCGGCCGCCCGGCGGCGCGCATCGATCCGGCCGTGCACGAAGCGCGCGGCCACCCACGCGAAGCACAGCGCGCCGATGAGGATTGCCGCCTGCCAGATCATCACCGGCTGGTGGAAATCACTGATGACCGACGCCAGCCGGCGCGACAGCAGGCGGCTCTGCAGATTCTCCATCGTCCGTCCGGCCCGCCGTTACTGCGCGGCGCGCCGTTCGAGCACCGCGGCGAAGAAGCCGTCGGTCGCGTGACGGTGCGGCCACAGCGACAGGTAGTCGCCCGTCTCGAGCTCGATGCGCTGGTCGTCCAGCACCTTCTGCGCCGGTACCAGCACGAACTCGGGGTGATCGGCGAGGAACTGTTCGACGATGCGTTCGTTCTCGGCGTCGAGCACGCTGCAGGTGGCGTAGACGAGCCGGCCGCCCTTCTTCACGAGGCGAGCCGCGCTCGCGAGGATCGACGCCTGCTTCGGCGTCAACTCGTCGATCGCCGTGCGCGTCTGGCGCCACTTCAGGTCCGGATTGCGGCGCAACGTGCCAAGGCCGCTGCACGGCGCATCGACCAGCACGCGGTCGATCTTGCCGGCGAGCCGCTTGATCTTCGCGTCGTGCTCGCTGTCGATCAGCACGGGGTTCACGTTCGACAGCCCGCTGCGCGCGAGGCGCGGCTTCAGCTTCGCGAGGCGCTTCTCCGACACGTCGAACGCATAGAGGCGCCCGGTCGAGCGCATCATCGCGCCCAGCGCGAGCGTCTTGCCGCCCGCACCGGCGCAGAAATCGACGACCATCTCGCCGCGGCGCGGCGCGACCAGCGAGCACAGCAGCTGGCTGCCTTCGTCCTGCACCTCGATCGCGCCTTCCTCGAACAGCTTCAGGCGCGTCAGCGCCGGCTTGCCGACCACGCGCACGCCGAACGGCGCGAACGGCGTCGCGCCCGCATCGATGCCGCTCACGCGCAGCGCTTCGATCACCTGGTCGCGCGTCGCCTTCTGCGCGTTGGCACGCAGGTCGAGCGGCGCCGGGTAATTCAGCGCGGCGGCGAGCTGTGCGAGCTCCTCGCCATCGAAACGGGCCGACAGCGCCTGGTGGATCCAGTCGGGCAGGTTCGTGCGAATGCGCACCGGCAGGCTCGCCGGGTCGATTTTCGACACGTGCTCGAGCCACGCGGATTCGGTGTCCGACAGGAACGGCTTCAGCGCATTGCGGCCGACCGTCTGCATCAGGCCGAGCAGCGTGAGGCGCCGCGCGGGCGTGCCCGTGCCGCTCTCGGCGAGGTGCGAAAACTCCATCTTCCGGCGCAGCACCGCGAACACGGCCTCGGCGATCACGCCGCGCTCGGCATGCCCGAGCTTCGGGTGCGCGCGGAAGAACCGGCTCGTCGTCGCGTCGGCGGGGCCGGCGAACTTCAGCACCTCGGCCAGCAAAGTCTCGGTCTGGCCGATCAGGAATCCGTGCAGCTTCATACGCCCTCACTCGTTTCGGTATGCGGTTGATCCGCGAAAATCCAGCGCGCCTCTTCCGGCGCCACCACTGCACGGCCGTTCTCGAGACGCAGACGGCCCTCGATGAACCAGCGCACCGCGCGCGGATACAGCACATGCTCGACCGTCAGCACGCGCTGCGCGAGCGCGGCTGCGTCGTCGCCCGCGCGCACGGGCACCGCGCCCTGCGCGACGATCGCGCCGCTGTCGAGCTCGGGAATCACGAAATGCACGCTCGCGCCGTGCAGCGCGACACCCGCGTCGAGCGCCTGCTGGTGCGTGTGGATGCCCTTGAAGCTCGGCAGCAGCGACGGATGGATGTTCAGCAGCCGGCCTTCGTATCGTCTGACGAATGCGGGCGTGAGGATGCGCATGAAGCCGGCGAGGACAACGAGATCGGGTGCGAATCGGTCGATCTCGGCGGCAAGCGCCGCGTCGAAGCTGTCGCGGCCGTCGAACGACCGGTGGTCGACCACCGCCGTCGCCACCCCGTGCGACGCGGCAAAAGCCAGTCCGGCCGCATCGGGCCGGTTGGCGATCACGGCGGCAATCTCGGCCGGCCAGCGTTCCTGCGCGCACGCGCGAACGATGGCCTCCATGTTGCTGCCGCGACCGGAAATCAGGATCACGAGTTTTTTCATCCGCGAATTTTACCATTCGCCCCCGCGTTTCCCCCCTTCTCGGCCCCCGGCCCGCCCGAACGTTTATAATCTTCTGCTTTGCGGCATCCCACCGCCCATTCCCCGACGCTGCATCCGCTATCGTGAAAGTCTTCCGCGGCCTGCCCAACGCCGAGAGCCGCGCCCCGTGCGCGCTGACGATCGGCAACTTCGACGGTGTCCATCGCGGCCACCAGGCCCTGCTCGCGCGCGTGCGCGCGGCAGCGGACGCGCGCGGCCTGCCCGTGTGCGTGATGACGTTCGAGCCGCACCCGCGCGAATTCTTCAACCCGGCCGGCGCGCCGCCGCGCATCGCGATGCTGCGCGACAAGCTCGAGGCGCTGCGCGACCACGGCGTCGACCGCGTGGTCGTCGAGCACTTCAACCACACGTTCGCAAGCCAGTCGCCGCAGGCGTTCGTCGAACGCACGCTGGTGAACGGGCTGCATACGCGCTGGATGATGGTCGGCGACGATTTCTGCTACGGCGCGAAACGCGCGGGCACCTTCGATACGCTGAAGGCGGCCGGCGAGCAGTACGGCTTCGAGGTCGAGCAGATGGGCACGGTGGCCGGCAGCGACGGCACGCGCATCTCGAGCTCGGGCGTGCGCGCCGCGCTCGCGGCCGGCGATCTCGACGCGGCCGCGCAGGCGCTCGGCCACGGCTATGCGATCAGCGGCCACGTCGCACACGGGCTGAAGCTCGGCCGCGACCTCGGCTTCCCGACGCTGAACCTGCCGATCGCACACAAGCGGCCGGCGCTCGCGGGCATCTTCGTCGTGCAGGTGCACGGCCTCGGCCCCGCCCCGCTGCCGGGCGTCGCCAGCCTCGGCCTGCGTCCGACCGTCGACGATTCGGGCCGCGTGCTGCTCGAGGTCCACCTGCTCGACTGGCACGGCGATGCCTACGGCAAGCTCATCCGCGTCGAATTCCTGAAGAAGCTGCGCGACGAGGCGAAATTCGACGATCTCGAAGCGCTGTCGCGCGCGATCGCGCTGGACGTCGCGAATGCGCGTGCGTACTTCGTCGAGCGCGACCGTGCGCCGGGCAGCCGCGCCACGGGCTTCTCGACGTCGGCCACCGACCGAATTAGCTGATCCGGACGGCGGCGCCCCGCGCCGCACCCTCGCGCCGCTCACTCGCGCGCCTACCCGATTCACGACGCTCGCGCGTCCCCCGATTTAGATAGCGATCCCATCATGAGCAACAAGAAAGCCGATTCGAAACCGCAGGCCAAGTATCCGGTCAACCTGCTCGACACGCCGTTCCCGATGCGCGGCGACCTGCCCAAGCGCGAGCCGCAGTGGGTCAAGGAATGGGAAGAGCGCGGCCTCTACGAGAAGATCCGCGCGGCCAGCGCAGGCCGGCCGAAGTTCATCCTGCACGACGGCCCGCCGTATGCGAACGGCGACATCCATCTCGGCCACGCCGTCAACAAGATCCTGAAGGACATCGTCGTCAAGTCGCGCAACATGGCCGGCTTCGACGCACCGTACGTGCCGGGCTGGGACTGCCACGGGATGCCGATCGAGATCCAGATCGAGAAGCAGTTCGGCAAGTCGCTGCCGGCGGCCGAAGTGATGAGTAAGGCGCGCGCGTACGCGACCGAGCAGATCGAGAAGCAGAAGGTCGGCTTCAAGCGTCTCGGCGTGCTCGGCGACTGGGCCAACCCGTACAAGACGATGAACTTCGTCAACGAGGCGGAAGAGATCCGCGCGCTCGGCAAGATCATCGAGAAGGGCTACGTGTATCGCGGGCTGAAGCCGGTGAACTGGTGCTTCGACTGCGGCTCGGCGCTCGCGGAAGCGGAAGTCGAGTACAAGGACCGCACCGACCCGACGATCGACGTGATGTTCGCGTTCGCGGAACCGGAAAAGACCGCGCAAGCGTTCGGCCTGCCGGCACTGCCGCGCGCCGAAGGCGGCATCGTGATCTGGACCACCACGCCGTGGACGATCCCCGCGAACCAGGCGCTGAACCTCCATCCGGAAATCGTCTATGCGCTGGTCGACACCGAGCGCGGCCTGCTGATCGTCGCGGAAGAGCGCGTCGAAGCCTGCATGACCGACTTCAAGCTGACCGGCCGCGTCGTGGCGACCACGCCGGGCGTGAAGCTCGCTAACCTGCGCTTCCACCACCCGCTCGCGTCGGCCCACCCCGGCTACAAGCGCACCGCGCCCGTCTACCTCGGCGACTACGTGACGACCGATACGGGTACCGGCGTCGTGCACTCGTCGCCCGCATACGGCATCGAAGACTTCCAGTCGTGCAAGGCGCACGGGATGACCGACTCGGACTTCATCAACCCGGTGATGGGCGACGGCCGCTACATCGAATCGCTGCCGCTGTTCGGCGGCCTGTCGATCTGGGACGCGAACCCGAAGATCGTCGAGGCCCTGAACGCGGCCGGCTCGCTGCTGCGCAGCGAGAAGTACACGCACAGCTACATGCACTGCTGGCGCCACAAGACGCCGATCATCTACCGCGCGACGTCGCAGTGGTTCGCCGGCATGGACGTGACGCCGCGCGACGGCGGCAAGACGCTGCGCGAGACGGCGCTCGAAGGCGTCGACGCGACCGCGTTCTACCCGTCGTGGGGCAAGCAGCGCCTGTTCAGCATGATCGCGAACCGTCCCGACTGGACACTGTCGCGCCAGCGCCAGTGGGGCGTGCCGATGGCGTTCTTCGTGCACAAGGAAACCGGCGAGCTGCACCCGCGCACGCTCGAGCTGCTCGAGGAAGTCGCGAAGCGCGTCGAGCAGTCGGGTATCGAAGCATGGCAGACGCTCGACCCGCGCGAGCTGATCGGCGACGACGCGAACCTGTACGAAAAGAACCGCGACACGCTCGACGTGTGGTTCGACTCGGGCACGACGCACTGGCACGTGCTGCGCGGCTCGCACAAGGATCAGCTGCAGTTCCCGGCCGATCTCTACCTCGAAGGCTCGGACCAGCACCGCGGCTGGTTCCACTCGTCGCTGCTCACGGCCTCGATGATCGACGGCCGCGCGCCGTACAAGGGCCTGCTTACGCACGGCTTCACCGTCGACGGCGAAGGCCGCAAGATGAGCAAGTCGCTCGGCAACGGCGTCGACCCGCATGAAGTCGCGAACCGCCTCGGCGCGGAAATCATCCGCCTGTGGATCGCGTCGACCGACTATTCGGGCGAGCTCGCGATCTCCGAGGAAATCCTGAAGCGCGTGACCGAAGGCTATCGCCGCATCCGCAACACGCTGCGCTTCCTGCTCGCGAACCTGTCGGATTTCGACTTCGCGCAACATGCGGTGCCCGTCGACGAATGGCTCGAGATCGACCGCTATGCGGTCGCGTTCTCGCAGCAACTGCAGACGGAACTGCTCGGCCACTACGAGAAGTACGAATTCCACCCGGTCGTCGCGAAGCTGCAGACGTACTGCTCGGAAGATCTCGGCGGCTTCTACCTCGACGTGCTGAAGGACCGCCTGTACACGAGCGCGGCCGATTCGCGCGCACGCCGCTCCGCGCAGACGGCGCTGTACCACCTGACGCACGGCCTGCTGCGCGTGCTCGCGCCGTTCCTGTCGTTCACGGCGGAAGAAGCGTGGAAGGTGTTCCAGCCGGCCAGCGACACGATCTTCACGGAAACCTACTATGCCTATCCGGAAGTCGCCGGCTCGGCCGCGCTGATCGAGAAGTGGGCGCTGCTGCGCGACGTCCGCGGCAACGTGACGAAGGCGCTCGAGGAAGCGCGCACCGCGAACCGCATCGGTTCGTCGCTGCAGGCCGAAGTCGCGGTGCACGCGAGCGGCGCACGCTACGACGCACTCACGAGCCTCGGCGACGATCTCAAGTTCGTGCTGATCACGTCGGCTGCGACGGTCGTCAAGGTCGACGACGAAGCGCAGGAAAGCGTCGACGTGGCCGCGTCGAAGTACCAGAAGTGCGAGCGCTGCTGGCACTACCGTGAAGATGTCGGTGCGCATGCCGATCATCCGACGCTGTGCGGCCGCTGCTTCTCCAACCTGTTCGAAAACGGCGAAATCCGGAGCGCTGCTTAAATATGGCGAAAACCCTGTCGAAACCGGCCAGCGGCGCGCTTGCGCCCTGGCTCGGCATTTCGCTGATCGTGATCCTGTTCGACCAGCTGTCGAAGATCGCGATCCTGAAAACGTTCGCGTACGGCGCGCAGCACGAGCTGACGTCGTTCTTCAACCTCGTGCTGGTGTACAACCGCGGCGCCGCGTTCGGCTTCCTGTCGACCGCGGGCGGCTGGCAGCGCTGGGCGTTCACTGCGCTCGGCATCGCCGCGACGCTCGTGATCTGCTTCCTGCTGAAGCGTCACGGCCAGCAGCGGCTGTTCAGCCTGTCGCTCGCACTGATCCTCGGCGGCGCGCTCGGCAACGTGATCGACCGGCTCGTCTACGGCCACGTGATCGACTTCCTCGATTTCCATCTCGGCGCCTGGCACTTCCCGGCGTTCAACCTCGCCGATTCCGCGATCACGATCGGCGCGGTGCTGCTGATCTACGACGAACTGCGTCGCGTGCGCGGCTCGCGCTAAGCGCGCATACTCGGCGTCGACGGCCGGCTTCGCGCCGGCCGTTCCGTTCGACCCTTGGAGGCCTGAGTTGGCACACGCAGAACTCGCTGGAAAACACCTCGTTCTCGGCCTGACGGGCGGCATCGCCTGCTACAAGATCGCCGAGCTCACTCGGCTGCTCACCAAGGCCGGCGCGACCGTACAAGTCGCGATGACCGAAGCCGCCACCCAGTTCATCACGCCCGTCACGATGCAGGCGCTGTCGGGCCGGCCCGTCTATACGAGCCAGTGGGACGCGCGCGTCGACAACAACATGGCGCACATCGACCTGTCGCGCGAAGCCGACGCGATCGTGATCGCGCCCGCATCGACGGATTTCCTCGCGAAGCTCGCGCACGGCTTTGCCGACGACCTGCTGTCGACGCTGTGCATCGCACGCGACTGTCCGCTGCTCGTCGTGCCCGCGATGAACCGCCAGATGTGGCAGAACCCGGCCACGCAGCGTAACGCCGCGCAACTGCGCGCGGATGGCGTGTCGGTGCTCGGCCCGGATTCGGGGGCGCAGGCGTGCGGCGAAGTCGGCGACGGCCGCATGCTCGAGCCCGAGGCGATCTATGAAGCGATCGTCGCGCACTTCGCGCCGAAGGTGCTCGCGCACCGGCGCGTGCTGATCACGGCCGGCCCGACGTTCGAACCGCTCGACCCGGTGCGCGGCCTCACGAACCGCTCGAGCGGCAAGATGGGCTTCGCGCTCGCGCGCGCCGCGCAGCAGGCCGGCGCCGACGTGCATCTCGTCGCGGGGCCGGTCGCGCTCGACACGCCGTGGGGCGTCTACCGCCAGGACGTGCAGACGGCCCAGCAGATGTACGACGCGGTCATGCATGCCGTCGCCGATGCCGACATCTTCATCGCGGTGGCTGCGGTCGCCGACTGGCGCGTCGCCCAGCCGGCCGAGCACAAGATGAAGAAGACGGCCGACCACAAGGTGCCCGCCCTCGCCTTCGTCGAGAACCCCGACATCCTCGCGTCGGTCGCGGCGCTGCCCGATCCGCCGTTCTGCGTCGGGTTCGCGGCCGAAAGCGGCGACCTCGACGTGCACGGCGACGAGAAGCGCAAACGCAAGAACGTGCCGCTGCTCGTCGGCAACCTCGGCCCGCTGACGTTCGGTCGCGACGACAACGAAGTCGTGCTGTTCGAGGCCGCCGGCCTCACGCGCCTGCCGCGCGCACCGAAGGACGAACTCGCGCACACGCTCGTCGCGGAAATCGCAAAGCGCCTGCCCGACAACAGCCTGATCTGATCTCCCGCGCGGCGGCGGCCGCCGCCGCGCCCTTCCCGACTCATCCGACGACCGCATGAAACTCGACCTGAAGATTCTCGACGCGCGCATGCGCGACTACCTGCCCGCCTACGCGACCACCGGCAGCGCGGGCCTCGACCTGCGTGCGTGCCTCGACGCACCGGTCACGCTGCAGCCGGGCGAAACGACGCTCGTGCCGACCGGCCTCGCGATCCATCTCGCCGATCCCGGCTACGCGGCGCTGATCCTGCCGCGCTCGGGCCTCGGCCACAAGCACGGCATCGTGCTCGGCAACCTCGTCGGCCTGATCGATTCCGACTACCAGGGCCAGTTGATGATCTCGACGTGGAACCGCGGCCAGACCGAGTTCGTGCTGAATCCGTTCGAACGGCTCGCCCAGCTGGTGATCGTGCCGGTCGTGCAGGCGCAGTTCAACATCGTCGACGACTTCGCGGAAAGCGATCGTGGCGAGGGCGGCTTCGGCAGCACCGGCCGTCACTGAACGACGCAATGAACAAGGGGCCTCGCGGCCCCTTGTTCTTTTCTTGGGCCGTCATTCCTCGACGGCTTGCGCGATCCGCGCGGGCGTCAGGTCGCGCTGCCGCGCCTGGGCCACGATCGCGTAGATCACCAGTGCGACCAGCACGCCGAGCAGCACGGCAGACGAACCGACCGTGCCGAGCGCGAGGCCGCCCTTCGCGACCGGCTTCGTCAGCAGGTCGCCGACCGTCGCGCCAAACGGACGCGTGAGTACGAACGCGGCCCAGAACAGCAGCACGCCAGAGATCCGCGTGAAATTGTGCGCGAGCACGATCACCGCGAGCAGCCCGCCGATCAGCAGCGCGCCGCCGCCGAAGCCGAGCCCCGAGCTGTCCGCGAGGAAATCGCCGAGCGCGGTGCCGAGCGTGTTGGAGAACAGGATCGCGATCCAGTACAACAGCTCGACTTTGCGCGTGCGGATCAGGTCGACCGACAGCGATTCGCCGCTGAGGCGCCACACCGCGAAGATCGCCAGCAGGATCGCAACGAGGATCGACGAGCCGGCCGCATAGCCGAGGCCGAGCGTGCGATCCATGAAATCGGACATCGTCGTGCCGGCCGTGCTCGTCGCGACGATCACGGCCCAGTAGATCGCCGGACGGTAACGCGTTGTCCTGAGCTGCGCGCCCAACGTCACGAGAAAGAAACCGAACAGCAGGATCGAGCTCACCGCGTAGCCGACGTTCAGCGTCATCGACAGCAGGTCGCCGCCGGTTTCGCCGAGCGTCGTCGCGCAGATCTTCATGATCCAGAACGCGAGCGTGATTTCGGGCAGTTTGCTCATTCGAACCCCTTTTTGCAGGAAAGCGGCAGGCCGGCGCGGGCCGGCCTGCCTTGCAGACAGGATCGAATGTAGTCGCCGCGGGCTTAACGGAACCTTAGCGAACGGGAAAACGGAGCGAGCGGCCCCGCCGGCACCGTCAACGAGCGTGTTCGTGCCGGTAATGCAGCGCGTACGCGAGCGTGAGCAGCACGACGAACACGACGCCGACCACCATCGTCATCCGGAATTCGCGCGTGAACGCGGTCGTAAACAGGATCGCCGCGACGAGCCCCGCACCGAGCAGGCTGCCGAACGGGTGCCCCCACATCCGGAATGCGAGCGCGGGGCCGCGATACCGCGAACGGAAGCGCAGGTGAGTGACGAAGATCATCAGCCACGTGAACAGTGCGCCGAACATCGCGATCGCCATCATCACGGTGAACGCGGTGTCGGGCGCGAGCGCAACCAGCACGGCCGCCACCGCGACGCCGCTCGTCGAGATCCACAGCGCCGCACGCGGCACGCCGTTCGCGCCGAGCCGGCCGAACACCGCGGGCGAGAGCCTTGCGCGCGACAGGCTGAACATCATCCGCGTCGTCACGTAAAGCTGGCTGTTCATCGCCGACAGCGCCGCAATCAGCAACACGAAGTTGATCACGCCTGCCGCATACGGCACGTGGGTCGCGGCCATCACCTTCACGAACGGGCTTTCGTCGGTGCCGGCCTGTGTCCACGGCACGATCGCGAGCATCAGCGACAGCGTCAGCAGGTAGAACAGCACGAGCCGGAACACGGTCGAGCGGAACGCGCGCGTGACCGCATGCTGCGGATCGCGCGCCTCGCCGGCCGCGATCGCGACGGCTTCGATGCTCATGTAGCTGAAGATCGCGACGATCACCGCGACCCAGGTGCCCCACGGCCCCTTCGGCATGAAGCCGCCGTGCGCGGTGTAGTTCGCGAATCCGATGCCCGATGCGGCCGGCGCCGACCACACGAGAGAGGCACCGAGCACGATGAACACGACGATCGCCGCGATCTTCAGCAGCGAGAACGCGTATTCGACCGTGCCGTACAGCGTGACGCTCGCGAGGTTCACGGCGATCAGCAGCGCGGAGAAGCCGATCACCCAGTACCAGCCGGGCACGGCCGGGAACCAGTACTTCATGAACACGGCGATCGCGCTGATCTCGGTGCCGATCGCGAACACGACCGCGAACCAGTACGCATAGCGCACCAAGAAGCCCGCCAGCGGGCCGACATAGTGCTCGGCATATGCGCCGAACGACCCGGCCGTCGGATGCGCAACCGTCATTTCCGCGAGCGCGCCCATCAGCAGCAGCGCGATCAGCGCGCCGATCGCGTACGAGACGAGCACGCTCGGGCCGGCGAGCCCGATCGCGAACCCGCTGCCGAGGAACAGCCCCGTGCCGATCGCGCCGCCGATCGCGATCATCGCCATCTGCCCGGAAGTCAGCGCATGGCGCAAACCCTGTTCGCGCGCGACGATGTCGTCGAACGTCCGTTGTTGTTGTGTCACTGCCTTGCCACTCCCCTGCACCACCATCGCGCCGCCGGCGCCAGATAAAACGAAACGGCGCGGAAGACATCCCGCGCCGTTCGCATGAACTACCCGATTATCGCTTACTCGACTTCGACTGCCTCTTCGTTCGGCTTGTGCGGCGGATTCGCCAGCTTGTCGAACGACAACTGCACCTTGTCGTTTTCGTCGACATCGACCGTCACGTGGCCGCCGTTGACGAGCTTGCCGAACAGCAGCTCGTCGGCCAGCGCGCGCCGGATCGTATCCTGGATCAGCCGCTGCATCGGCCGCGCGCCCATCAGCGGGTCGAAGCCATGCTTCGCGAGATGCTTGCGCAACGCGTCGGTGAAGAGCGCGTCGACCTTCTTCTCGTGCAGCTGTTCCTCGAGCTGGATCAGGAACTTGTCGACCACGCGCATGATGATTTCCTCATCGAGCGAGCGGAAGCTGATGATCGAATCCAGGCGGTTGCGGAACTCCGGCGTGAACAGGCGCTTGATGTCGGTCATCTCGTCGCCCGTTTCGCGGCGCGTCGTGAAGCCGATCGTCGCCTTCTGCATCGACTCGGCGCCCGCGTTCGTCGTCATGATGATGATGACGTTGCGGAAATCCGCCTTGCGGCCGTTGTTGTCCGTCAGCGTGCCGTGGTCCATCACCTGCAGCAGCACGTTGAAGATGTCCGGATGCGCCTTCTCGATTTCGTCGAGCAGCAGCACGCAGTGCGGCTTCTTCGTGACGGCTTCGGTCAGCAGACCACCCTGGTCGAACCCGACGTAGCCCGGCGGCGCGCCGATCAGGCGGCTCACCGCGTGACGCTCCATGTATTCCGACATGTCGAAGCGGATCAGCTCGATGCCGAGCGTGAATGCGAGCTGGCGCGCCACTTCGGTCTTGCCGACACCCGTCGGGCCGGAGAACAGGAACGCGCCGATCGGCTTGTCCATCTTGCCGAGGCCCGCGCGCGCCATCTTGATCGAAGCCGCGAGCGCGTCGATCGCCGGATCCTGGCCGAACACGACGCTCTTCAGGTCGCGGTCGAGCGTCTGCAGCTTGCTGCGGTCGTCCTGCGACACGCTCTGCGGCGGCACACGCGCGATCTTCGAGATGATTTCCTCGATCTCGCTCTTGCCGATCGTCTTCTTCTGCTTCGACTTCGGCAGGATGCGCTGGGCGGCGCCCGCTTCGTCGATCACGTCGATCGCCTTGTCGGGCAGGTGACGGTCGGTGATGAAGCGCGCCGACAGTTCGGCCGCGGCCGACAGTGCACCCGACGAATACTTGACGCCGTGATGCTCCTCGAAGCGCGACTTCAGCCCGCGCAGGATCGCGACCGTCTGCTCGACGGTCGGCTCCGTCACATCGACCTTCTGGAAGCGCCGCGACAGCGCCGCATCCTTTTCGAAGATGCCGCGATATTCGGTGAACGTGGTCGCGCCGATGCACTTCAGCACGCCTGACGACAGCGCCGGCTTCAGCAGGTTCGACGCATCCAGCGTGCCGCCCGACGCGGCACCCGCGCCGATCAGCGTATGGATCTCGTCGATGAACAGGATCGCGTGCGGACGCTCCTTCAGCTCTTTCAGCACCGTCTTCAGCCGTTGCTCGAAATCGCCGCGGTACTTGGTGCCCGCGAGCAGCGCGCCCATGTCGAGCGAGTAGACCTGCGCGTTCGCGAGGATGTCCGGCACTTCGCCGCGCGTGATGCGATAGGCGAGCCCTTCCGCGATCGCGGTCTTGCCGACGCCGGCCTCGCCGACGAGCAGCGGATTGTTCTTGCGGCGACGGCACAGCACCTGGACCACGCGCTCGACCTCGGGCTCGCGACCGATCAGCGGATCGATGCGGCCGTCCTTCGCCATCTGGTTCAGGTTCTGCGTGAATTGCGCGAGCGGCGTTTCCTTTTGCGCATTCGCGTCTTCGCTTTCCGCGTTCGCATCGGCCGACTTCGCGGCTTCGCCGTTGTTCGTCTTCGCGATGCCGTGCGAAATGAAGTTGACGACGTCGAGGCGCGTGACGCCCTGCTGCTGCAGGTAGTACACGGCGTGGGAATCCTTCTCGCCGAAGATCGCGACCAGCACGTTCGCGCCGGTGACTTCCTTCTTGCCGTTCGACGTCGACTGGACGTGCATGATCGCGCGCTGAATCACGCGCTGGAAACCGAGCGTCGGCTGGGTATCGACATCGTCGGTGCCCGGGACGGTAGGTGTGTTGTCGTGGATGAAATTGCGCAGGTTCTGACGCAGGTCCTCGATGTTTGCCGCGCACGCGCGCAACACCTCGGCTGCCGTCGGATTATCCAGCAGGGCCAGCAGCAGATGCTCGACCGTAATGAACTCATGGCGCGCCTGGCGTGCTTCCATGAACGCCATGTGCAGGCTGACTTCCAATTCCTGGGCAATCATGCTTCCTCCATCACGCACTGCAGCGGATGCCCGGCCTGCCGCGCATGGGTAACGACTTGCTCAACCTTGGTCGACGCGATGTCCCGCGTATAGACCCCACAAACTCCTCGCCCTTCGCGATGGACCTTCAGCATGATCTGCGTGGCCGTCTCGCGATCCTTCTTGAAATACTCCTGGACCACCATCACGACGAATTCCATCGGCGTGAAGTCGTCGTTCAGCAGCACCACCTTGTACATCGAAGGCGGCTTGAGCTTCTGCTGCTTGCGTTCCAGGACGGTGCTGTCCTGCTTGTCCGGGATAATCGCCATACACCCATTCTAAACAACTCGGACAGGCCCGCAATCCTGCCATTACCCGACCGACCGGCCGGCGCCCTCCCCGGAATCCCGGAACACGCGATCTTCTTCGCGCCATACGAAAGCCGGCTGCGGTGCCGGCTTTCACGCGTGGCGCGGAACACGAACCGTCAGGGGGAACCGCACCGGAACGTCGTATCCGCATCCAGTATCCCACAAGCCGGGACGACTCGAACGCGTGTCACTCGAGCCTGGTATATGAGCTGATTATGCGGCTTTTCAAGTCCCCGCGCTTGGCCGCGTGCTGCAAAGCAAAGCCGGAAAAACCCTGAAAATGGGTTCTTTACAACGGCCCTCTAAACGTCTAAAAATTCCACTTGACACTCCAATAAAGAGCGCCAACAATCAAGCTGGCACTTTTTTCAATTTGCCGGTTGGCGAAATGAAAGAGGCCGAGGTGAGCTTGTGAGGGGGGAACGGCTGCATTTTCCGGTCGTTTAGCTTTTCGAGCGTGCTCGTGGTAAGTAGCAGCGACTGTGTGACAGGGGAAGTAGGAAATGGCAACTGGTATCGTTAAGTGGTTCAACGACGCGAAGGGCTTCGGTTTCATCACTCCCGACGAGGGCGGTGAGGATCTGTTTGCGCACTTCTCGGCAATCACCATGAATGGCTTCAAGACGCTGAAGGAAGGCCAGAAGGTGAGCTTTGACGTCGTTCAAGGACCGAAGGGCAAGCAAGCATCGAACATCCAGGCCGCATAAGGGCATCGGATTTCGAACGAAGAAACCCGGCGCAATGCGCCGGGTTTCTTTTTTTTGAGGCCGGCCAATCGATAATCGATTGGCCGGCCTTTTCGTTCAATCCCGGTAATTGAACACGCATTGTCTCGTCTCGCGCGCAGATCGGATACTCGTCCCTCACGTGAAACATAATCGCCACTTCGTTACACGACCTTCAGCGTGCCCATCATGCCGAGATCCTCGTGTTCGAGAATGTGGCAATGAAACATGCGCTCGCCCGGCATGTCTTGCGTGACGAGAATCGTCACGGTTTCGCCGCTGCGTACGTTCACGGTATCGCGCCATGCGCGGAACGGTTCGCTCTTGCGCGAACCGCCCGACGCGCGCTCGATCACCTGGAACTGCGTGCCGTGCAGGTGGAACGGGTGATCCATGTCGGTGCCGTTGCGGATCGTCCAGCGCTCGACGTCGCCACGGCGGCTCGTCAGCGTCGCGCGGTGCGGCGCGTAGGTGTCGCCGTTGATCGTGAAGCGCATGCCCGCCGGGCGGCCGTGCGCGCCGCCCTTCATCATCGCGTCCATGTCCATCTCTTCGCCGAACGCCACCTCCTTGTGCGCGACCGGCTCGCCCAGCGGCGGCACCGCACGCAGCGTCGCGGGCAGCACACGTGCAGTGGCCGGCGCGAACGCGACGTCGGCCAGGGCCAGCGCCGGATCGGGCGGCAGGCTGCCGTGCCCGTCATCGTGCGACATCGACATCTTGCGGCGGTCGTATTCGGCCGCCTGCAGTACCGCGCGCGACGCACGATCGCCGGCGCGCACCAGCAGCTCCGCCCGCTCACCCGGCGCGATCAGCAGCGACGTGACGCGGCGCGGCGCGTCGAACAGCCCGCCGTCGGTGCCCGCGTGCTCGAACGCGCGGCCATCGTCGAACGCGACGCGCAGGTAGCGGGCGCTGCACGCGTTCCACACGCGCCAGCGCTCGTCGCCCGCGACGTCGATCCGTGGCCGGCGTGCGCCGTTGACCAGCACGAACTGGCCCTCGCGGCCGTTCATCCAGTCCATCATGTCGTTCGGTGCAATCGTGCCGTCGCGCGCAAGCTTCAGGTCCGACACGAACAGGTTGCGCTCGGGCCAGCCGGCTAGCGGATCGTCCGCGGCGCGCACGACGAACGGGCCGGCCAGCCCGCGGAAGACCTGCTCGGCCGTCATCATGTGCGGATGCGGGTGGTACCAGTAGGTGCCGGCGCTCCCCTTCGGCAGCGTGAAGCGGTACACGCGCGACGCGCCGGGCGCGACGGGGTCGGACGGGTTGCCGTCCTGGTCGGGCGGCACGGGCAGGCCGTGCCAGTGGATCGTCGACGGCTGCGGCAGCTTGTTCACGAACTTGATCTCGACCGTGTCGCCCTCGCGCACGTCGATCAGCGGACCGACGACAGGGCCCTGCGTGCCCGCGCCGAACTGCCAGAACGTGGTCGGCCGTGCACCGTGCAGCATCGGGCGCGCTACCGGCTGCGCCACCAGCGTAGCCCGGAACGTGCCGGGCTCGCGGCTTTCGTTCGCGAGCGTGCGCAGCGCCGCGAGCGGCGCGCCGGCCGGCAGCGCGTCGGCGGCCGCGAGCGCGGCCGGTGCGGACTTGCCGTGCTGCCCGTGACCCGCCATCCCTGACATGCCCGACATGCCGGGCATGTCGTCCATCGAATCCATGCCGGCGTGACCGGCATGCTGCGCCCACGCGGCACGCGCGAACAGCGACGCAGCCGCGACACCGATAGCGCGCGACAGAAAGGTTCTCCGTATCATCAATCGTTCCTCATTATCCATGCTGCGTCGCGCGGCCGCCGCGACGCCTGCGCCGGCCGGTTCAAGCGCCGATGCGCGACGCAAATCCTGATGCCCGCGTCATCATAACCGCAGGCCCATATCGAAAAGCACCACCGCCGGCCGGGCGGCGATACGCCGCAGCGCTCGACGACGCCACACCCGATTCGGCACGCATCGACCGGCATCGTCGACCCGCGCTGCACGGCCCTTCACTCGCGACCGCAGCACCGCTCACCCCGCCGCGTGCAGCTTCCAGACGGTTGCCTGACGCCCGCCGTTCGGCCCCGCCCTGGCGCTTGCCACGCCACCGATCCGCAAACCCGCCAATATTTCACGATGCGGAACAAGTCTCTGCGTTGTAAAAATTCGTGGTGCAGGGCACAAATTTCCCGTTTCGCGATGCCAAAAAACGTTCCGCAATACAAAACGGCAAGAATAATTGTTTGTTTTTAAAAGAGAATTTTTGTCTATTGAAGCCGTTCTACATGCACTATCCGACCCGGTCGCGGACGTAGACTTTGTCCCATGCACTGACGCTTCGCCACGACGTTCGAAATGGAACCCGGCGCAAGCAGCCAGTCGGGCCACAGCCCGCCGAACCGGCAGGCGGCACAACAGAATCGCTTGTGATCAGAAAGGGAGAACGGAAATGAAGGGATTTCGCTTTGGTTCAGCGCTCGGGTCGTTCTACATCCTGCCGGGTAACGGCGGCTGGGAAGCGACGTTCGGCAACGCCCTGCTCGGCGCATTCTCGTGCCCCGAAGTGGCAGCCGACCACATCTCCCGTGGCGACTGCGAGCAACTGTCCGAACTGGACACGGCAACGCTCGAAGTGCCGCACGAAATCGCCGAATGGGAAATCGTTCACGTCTGAATGGCAAGCCTGCAACGAAAAACGCCCCGGGCGTCCGGGGCGTTTTTCTTTTGTAACGGGCGGCAGGCAGCGATGCCCGCCGCGCCCGCACACGCAACGACTCGCGCGATCGCGCGGCTCGCGTCAGGCGATCGCGTCGACGATGCCGTTCAGCGTCGCGCTCGGGCGCATGGCCTGGCTCGTCAGGTCGACGTTCGGACGGTAGTAGCCGCCGATGGCCTGCGCCTTGCCCTGCGCGGCCGCCAGTTCTTCCAGGATGCGTGCTTCGTTGTCGGCCAGCGCCTTCGCCACGCCTTCGAACTGCGCCTTCAGCGCTGGGGCCTCGGTCTGCTCGGCCAGCGCCTGTGCCCAGTACAGGCACAGGTAGAAGTGGCTGCCGCGGTTGTCGAGGCCGCCGACCTTGCGCGCCGGCGACTTGTTCTCGTCCAGGAACTTGCCGGTCGCCTGGTCGAGCGTCTTCGCGAGCACGACCGCCTTCGGGTTCTCGTATGCGTTGCCGAGGTGTTCGAGCGACGCGGCCAGCGCGAGGAATTCGCCGAGCGAATCCCAGCGCAGGAAGCCTTCCTCGACGAACTGCTGCACGTGCTTCGGCGCGGAACCGCCCGCACCCGTTTCGAACATCCCGCCGCCGGCCATCAGCGGCACGATCGACAGCATCTTCGCGCTGGTGCCGAGTTCCATGATCGGGAACAGGTCGGTCAGGTAGTCGCGCAGCACGTTGCCGGTGACCGAGATCGTGTCCTTGCCCGCGCGGATGCGCTCGAGCGAGAAACGCGTCGCGTCGACCGGCGTCATCACGCGGATGTCGAGGCCGTTCGTGTCGTGATCCTTCAGGTAACGCTCGACCTTCGCGATGATCTGCGCGTCGTGCGCACGTGCCGGATCGAGCCAGAACACGGCCGGTGCGCCGGTCGCACGCGCGCGGTTCACCGCGAGCTTGACCCAGTCCTGCACCGGCGCGTCCTTCGTCTGGCACATGCGCCAGACGTCGCCCGATTCCACGGCATGCTCGAGCAGCACGTTGCCCGCTTCGTCGGTGACGCGCACGACGCCGTCCGCCGGGATCTGGAACGTCTTGTCGTGCGAACCGTATTCTTCAGCCGCCTGCGCCATCAGGCCGACGTTCGGCACGCTGCCCATCGTGACCGGATCGAACGCGCCATGCTGCTTGCAGTCCTCGATCACGGCCTGGTAGACACCTGCGTAGCAGCGGTCCGGGATCACGGCCTTCGCGTCGGACAGTTCGCCGTCCGGGCCCCACATGCCGCCCGAATCGCGGATCATCGCCGGCATCGATGCGTCGACGATCACGTCGCTCGGCACGTGCAGGTTCGTGATGCCCTTGTCCGAGTTGACCATCGCGAGACGCGGGCGCACTGCGTACTCGGCCTTGACGTCGGCTTCGATCGCTTCGCGCGTGTCGGCCGGCAGATCCTTCAGGCGCGCGTACAGGTCGCCGATCCCGTTGTTCGGGTTGAAACCAAGTTGCGCCAGCACGTCCGCGTGCTTCGCGAGCGCGTCGCGGTAGAACACCGACACGAAGTGACCGAACAGGATCGGGTCCGAGACCTTCATCATGGTCGCCTTCAGGTGCACCGAGAACAGCACGTCCTGCGCCTTCGCATCGGCGATCTGTGCTTCGATGAAGCTGCGCAGCGCGTTGCGGCTCATCACCGAAGCGTCGATCACTTCACCGGCCTTCACCGCCGTCTTTTCCTTCAGCACCTTCTTCACGCCGTCGGTCGTCGTGAGTTCGATCTTCACGCTGCCGGCATCGGCGATCAGCGCCGACTTCTCGCTGCCGTAGAAGTCGCCTTCGCTCATGTGCGCGACGTGCGCCTTCGACGTGGCCTTCCACGCGCCCATCTTGTGCGGATGCTTGCGTGCGTAGTTCTTGACCGACAGCGGCGCGCGGCGGTCGGAGTTGCCTTCGCGCAGCACCGGGTTCACCGCGCTGCCCTTGATCTTGTCGTAGCGGGCCTTGACCGCCTTCTCTTCGTCCGTCGACGGATCTTCCGGGTAGGCCGGCAGCTTATAGCCCTGCGCCTGCAGTTCGGCGATCGCGGCCTTGAGCTGCGGCACCGATGCGCTGATGTTCGGCAGCTTGATGATGTTCGCTTCCGGCTTCAGCGTGAGCTGGCCCAGTTCGGCCAGATCGTCGGCACCCTTCTGCTCGGGCGGCAGGATGTCTGCAAATGCCGCGACGATGCGGCCGGCGAGCGAGATGTCGCGCGTCTCGACGGCAACGCCGGACGAGCGCGTGAAGGCCTTGACGATCGGCAGCAGCGAATAGGTCGCGAGCGCGGGCGCTTCGTCGGTGAGGGTGTAGATGATCTTGGGCGAAGTGGACATGGTCGATGCGTTGCTACGTGAAAATTTTGGACTGAGGAGCGCCGGCGGTAACCGGCGGGGAGCGACCGGGTGAGTCGCGAAAGGGGCGCGCCGGCTCAGCCGGGCGGTGGTGTTGCGAGGGCCGTCATGTTCTACCTTGCAGGGCCTCCGGGCCGCTTCGCGGCGCCGCGGCCCGCATGCCGGACCGCCCTGCCAACAAACCTGCCATCCACGAAACGCTCCGGCGCCGGCAGTCAGCGCCGGGGCGGCCGGCAACCTGCCGGCCCACCCCGGAAGGGGACTTACATGTTCTCGATCAGCACTTCACCGAAGCCCGAGCACGACACCTGCGTCGCACCTTCCATCAGGCGCGCGAAGTCGTACGTGACGCGCTTCTGCAGGATCGACTTCTCCATCGCGGCGATGATCGTATCGGCTGCTTCCGTCCAGCCGAGGTGGCGCAGCATCATTTCCGCCGACAGGATCTCGGAACCGGGGTTCACGTAATCCTTGCCTGCGTACTTCGGTGCGGTGCCGTGCGTCGCTTCGAACATCGCGACCGAATCCGACAGGTTCGCGCCCGGCGCGATCCCGATGCCGCCGACTTGCGCGGCCAGCGCGTCGGAGATGTAGTCGCCGTTCAGGTTCAGCGTGGCGATCACGTCGTATTCGGCCGGGCGCAGCAGGATCTGCTGCAGGAACGCATCGGCGATCGAATCCTTGATCACGATCTCGTTGCCCGTCTTCGGGTTCTTCACGCGCATCCACGGGCCGCCGTCGATCAGCTCGCCGCCGAATTCCTTCTGTGCAAGCGCGTAGCCGGCGTCACGGAACAGGCCTTCCGTGAACTTCATGATGTTGCCCTTGTGCACCAGCGTGACCGACTTGCGATCGTTGTCGATCGCGTACTGGATCGCCTTGCGCACGAGACGCTCGGTGCCTTCGGTCGACACGGGCTTGACGCCGATCCCCGAGGTTTCCGGGAAGCGGATCTTCTTCACGCCCATCTCGTCCTGCAGGAACTTGATCACCTTCTTCGCCTGCTCGGAGCCCGCGGCCCATTCGATGCCTGCGTAGATGTCTTCCGAGTTCTCGCGGAAGATCACCATGTCGATCTTTTGCGGTTCGCGCACCGGCGACGGCACGCCCTTGAAGTACTGCACCGGGCGCAGGCACACGTACAGGTCGAGCTCCTGGCGCAGCGCGACGTTCAGCGAACGGATGCCGCCGCCGACCGGGGTCGTGAGCGGCCCCTTGATCGACACCACGTATTCCTTGAGCACCTGCAGCGTTTCGTCCGGGAGCCACACGTCCGGACCGTACACCTTCGTCGCCTTCTCGCCCGCGAAAATCTCCATCCAGTGGATCTTGCGCTTGCCCTTGTAGGCATGCGCGACCGCCGCGTCGACGACCTTGATCATGACCGGCGTGATATCGAAGCCCGTACCGTCGCCTTCGATATAGGGAATGATCGGCTGATCGGAAACGTTGAGCGAGAAGTCCTTGTTGACGGTGATCTTGTCACCGCCTTCCGGAACCTTGATGTGCTGATACGGCATGATCGACTCCAGTGACGTGGCTGAGCAGGTGATGCTGGTCGAAGCTGCGCGCGCGGCGGGGGCGCGGCATGGCCACCCCGTGACGGCAACAGCGAGCCGCTATTCTAGCGCCCCAACCGGGCACTTCGGCATGAAGCGCGGCACTGCGTATCAAGACCCCACTTATGTCTTATATAAGACAGAGGACTTGCCGTTCCGTATTATGCATTAAGATTCCGCCATTTGCCATAGACCGCCCGCCTCCGCTTCCCGCGGCCCGCCGGGCGGGCGCCCCGCCATGAACCTGATCGCCCTCAACAAGCCGTTCGGCACGATTTGCCAGTTTTCCGCGCACGAGACGCGCCCGTCGCTCGGCGACTGGGTAAAAACGCCCGGCGTCTACGCGGCCGGCCGGCTGGACGCGGACAGCGAGGGATTGCTGCTGCTCACCGACGACGGCGCGCTGCAGGCGCGCATCGCCGAGCCGCGCCACAAGCTCGTCAAGCGCTACTGGGCGCAGGTCGAGGGCGCGCCCGGCCCCGCCGACCTGAAGGCGCTCGCGCGCGGCGTCGACCTCGGCGACTACGTGACGCGTCCGTGCCGCGCCGAATTCATCGAACCGCCCGACGCGCTGTGGCCGCGCAACCCGCCGATCCGCTACCGCGCCGCGATCCCGACGACGTGGATCGAGCTTGCGATCACCGAGGGCAAGAACCGGCAGGTGCGCCGGATGACGGCAGCCGTCGGCTTCCCGACGTTGCGCCTGGTGCGCGTCGGCATCGGCGCGCTGGACATATTCGCGCTCGGCATTGCACCGGGAGAAACAATCGCGCTGCCGCCACGCGCGCCGTGGGACGGTTTCGCGCCCGCTGGATGACGATTTCGGGACGCGCGAATTTTTCGTCGTCTTTTTCGTCAACCGCCCGCGAAGATCGCGCGTTAAACCACGCAGATGCCACCCTTAGCTATCCGGCATTGGCAGCCGAGCCGTGTTTGCGTCACGAAAGCGACGTTTTTATCGAATACGATTCGGCGCCCGCAGCGCAATGAGAAATTTCTCGAAGCGTCTGTCAACCGAAAGGTGGATGGCACCGTTAGACGACATGACTCCTATTGCCGGGTCATTTGGTTAATTAACTAAAGCTGAGGAACACAACATGAACAAACTGATCGCCGCTCTGGTCGCTGGCCTCTTCGCAACGGCTGCTTTCGCACAAGCATCGGCTCCGGCCGCTCCGGCTGCTGCTGCTCCGGCAGAAGCTGCTTCGGCACCGGCTAAGAAGGCAACGCACAAGAAGCACCACGCAGCTAAGAAGCACCACGCTGCGAAGAAGGCTGCTAGCGAAGCCGAAGCACCGGCAGCTGCTTCGAACTAAGTAAGCTTGCTGTAATAACGCAGTCAAGAACACGCAGTCTTGCCGTTCTTACGGCGTTGAAAGGCAGATCACCGCAAGGCGATCTGCCTTTTTCTTTTATGTGCCCGCCCGCGCGCATCGCGTACCATGCGGGTCTTGTTTTCCAGATAGGAGCCTTGCTGTGCAATTCTCCCTGCGTTCGTCGCTCGGCCGCCTTGCGCGCGCCGCCGTGTTTCCCGCCGCGCTCGCCGTCCTCGCGCTCGGCATGCAGGCCGCCAGCGCGCAAGTGCCGCCCGGCGCCAAGCAGCCGAGCGAATTCCCGCGCGTGAAGCTGCGTGCCGGCATGTACGTGATCGACGCGGCCGTCGCCGCGAACGACCCCGACCGCGAACAGGGGCTGATGTACCGTTCGCAGCTCGCGCCGAACGAAGGCATGCTGTTCGTGTTCAACGAGAACGCGGTGCACTGCTTCTGGATGAAGAACACGCTGATCCCGCTGTCGATCGCGTTCATCCGCGCGGACGGCACGATCACCGACATCGACGAGATGAAGGCCGAGACGACCGACAACCACTGCCCGCGCAACAACGGCGTCTATGCGCTCGAAATGAGCAAGGGCTGGTTCGCGGCGAAGGGCATCAAGCCCGGCATGAAGCTCGAGGGCCTGCCGCGGGCCCAGTAACGGCCATCGCCGCGGCGTTGCACCGCGCACCGACCGAAGCCGGCCGCCCGTTGCGTGCCGGCTTTTTTTTCGCCCGCCGGCGGTGGCGCCCGACTTGATTCCACCGGTGCCGGCCGCATCTGCAAAAGCCACGCGCAAGCGCTATGCTTTAAGTCTCGCTTGTCTACTCCGGGCCGGCCCTGCCGGCCCGCTTACGATCCGAACCTAAGGAGGTTCACGTGCCCCGCAAAACCCCCATCGAGCGCTATCGCAATATCGGGATCAGCGCTCACATCGATGCCGGCAAGACCACCACGACCGAGCGCATCCTGTTTTACACCGGCGTGAGCCACAAGATCGGTGAAGTGCACGACGGCGCGGCCACGATGGACTGGATGGAGCAGGAGCAGGAACGCGGCATCACGATCACGTCGGCTGCGACCACTGCCTTCTGGAAGGGCATGGCCGGCAACTATCCGGAACACCGGATCAACATCATCGACACGCCCGGGCACGTCGACTTCACGATTGAAGTCGAGCGCTCGATGCGCGTGCTCGACGGCGCGTGCATGGTCTACGACTCGGTCGGCGGCGTGCAGCCGCAGTCCGAAACCGTCTGGCGTCAGGCCAACAAGTACAAGGTGCCGCGCATTGCGTTCGTCAACAAGATGGACCGCATCGGCGCCGATTTCTTCCGCGTGCAGCGGCAGATCGGCGAGCGCCTGAAAGGCGTCGCCGTGCCGATCCAGATTCCGATCGGCGCGGAAGATCATTTCCAGGGCGTCGTCGATCTCGTGAAGATGAAGGCGATCGTGTGGGACGACGAAAGCCAGGGCGTGAAGTTCTCGTACGAGGACATCCCCGCGAACCTCGTCGAGCTCGCGCACGAATGGCGCGAGAAGATGGTCGAGGCCGCGGCGGAAGCCAGCGAGGAACTGCTCGAGAAGTATCTGCACGACCATGAATCGCTGACCGAGGACGAAATCAAGGCCGCGCTGCGCAAGCGCACGATCGCGAACGAGATCGTGCCGATGCTGTGCGGCAGCGCGTTCAAGAACAAGGGCGTGCAGGCGATGCTCGACGCGGTGATCGACTACCTGCCGTCGCCGGTCGACGTGCCGGCCATCCTCGGCCACGACTTCGCCGATCCGGAAAAGCCGGCGGAACGTCATCCGAGCGACGACGAGCCGTTCTCGTCGCTCGCGTTCAAGATCATGACGGACCCGTTCGTCGGCCAGTTGATCTTCTTCCGCGTGTATTCGGGCGTCGTCGAATCGGGCGACACGGTGCTCAACGCGACCAAGGACAAGAAGGAACGGCTCGGCCGGATCCTGCAGATGCACGCGAACGAGCGCAAGGAAATCAAGGAAGTGCGCGCGGGCGACATCGCGGCGGCCGTCGGCCTGAAGGAAGCGACCACCGGCGACACGCTGTGCGATCCGGCCAAGCCGATCATCCTCGAGAAGATGGAATTCCCGGAGCCGGTGATCTCGCAGGCCGTCGAGCCGAAGACGAAGGCCGACCAGGAAAAGATGGGCCTCGCGCTGAACCGCCTCGCGCAGGAAGATCCGTCGTTCCGCGTGCAGACGGACGAAGAGTCCGGCCAGACGATCATTTCGGGGATGGGCGAGCTTCACCTCGAAATCCTGGTCGACCGGATGAAGCGCGAATTCGGCGTCGAAGCGACGGTCGGCAAGCCGCAGGTCGCGTATCGCGAGACGGTGCGCACGACTGCATCCGACGTCGAGGGCAAGTTCGTCAAGCAGTCGGGTGGCCGCGGCCAGTACGGCCACGCGGTGATCACGCTCGAGCCGAACCCCGGCAAGGGCTACGAGTTCCTCGACGAGATCAAGGGCGGCGTGATTCCGCGCGAATTCATCCCGGCCGTCGACAAGGGCATCACCGAGACGCTGAAGAGCGGCGTGCTCGCGGGCTATCCGGTCGTCGACGTGAAGGTGCACCTGACGTTCGGCTCGTACCACGACGTCGACTCGAACGAAAACGCGTTCCGGATGGCAGGCTCGATGGCGTTCAAGGAAGCGATGCGCCGCGCGAAGCCCGTGTTGCTCGAGCCGATGATGGCCGTCGAGGTCGAGACGCCCGAGGACTTCATGGGCAACGTGATGGGCGACCTGTCGAGCCGGCGCGGCATCGTGCAGGGGATGGAGGACATCGCAGGCGGCGGCGGCAAGCTCGTGCGCGCCGAAGTGCCGCTCGCGGAGATGTTCGGCTATTCGACGTCGCTGCGTTCGGCCACGCAGGGCCGCGCGACGTACACGATGGAGTTCAAGCATTACGCGGAAACGCCGGCCAACGTATCGGAAAGCGTGATCAACGCGAAAGTGAAGTAAGCGCGGGGCGATCTCTCGCCCCGTCGCATGCACGTGAGGCCCGTCCGGTTCCGGACGGGCCTTTTTTCATTCGGCGCGCGCGGTGTTCGCAGCTTTTTGATCGACACGCCAGGCATTTTTTTCGCGTGCCACAATGCACGGCGATTCGTCAGATGGAACCCGCCCGATGCCGCCCACCCCTGCCCTGCGCCGACTGCTGATGCTCTACGCCGGCCTGATCGCCGCGAACGCCGCCGTCTGGCTGTGGGCGCTCGCGGTACTGCGCGATCATCCGCTGCTGCTCGGCACCGCGGCAATCGCGTACGGGCTCGGGCTGCGTCACGCGGTCGACGCCGATCACATCGCCGCGATCGATGTCGCAACCCGCAAGCTGATGCAGGAAGGCCAGCGTCCGGTGAGCGTCGGCCTGTTCTTCTCGCTCGGCCATTCGACGATCGTGATCGCGGCGACGCTCGGCATCGCGCTGACCGCGTTCGCGCTGCGCGACCGGTTCGATGCATTCCGCGAGATCGGCGGCACGATCGGCACGGCGGTGTCGGCCACTTTCCTGCTCGTGCTCGCGTGCGTGAACCTGGTGATCCTTCGCGACGTGTGGCGGCGCTATCGCGGCAAGCACGGGCACGCGCACGATGCCGCACATGTGCACCGTCCTGCCGGGCTCGTGTCCCGGCTGCTGCGTCCGCTGTTCCGGTTCGTGTCGAAGAGCTGGCACATGTATCCGGTCGGCGTGCTGTTCGGTCTAGGTTTCGACACTGCAACCGAAATCGGCCTGCTCGCGATCGCCGCCGCGCAGGCGAGCCAGGGGCTGCCGGTCTATACGGTCATGCTGTTTCCCGCGCTTTTCACCGCCGGCATGACGCTGATCGACTCGACCGACAACGTGCTGATGATTCACGCGTACGGCTGGGCGATGGACGATCCGCAGCGCAAGCTGCTCTACAACGCGAGCATCACGTTCGTGTCGGCGGCTGTCGCACTGGCGATCGGCGGGATCGAGGCAGCCGGCCTGCTGGCCGACAAACTGTCGCTGACGGGCCCCGTGCGCGACGCGCTCGATGCGCTCGGCGAACGCTTCGGCTCGATCGGCTACGGCATCGTCGCCCTGTTCCTGGTCTGCTGGATCGCGTCGATCCTGTTCCACCGCTGGCAGCGCGCGGCCGATGCGCCTGCGCGCTGAACTTAGCTCAGACGTTTCATTCCGGAAACAAAACTCCCCCAAAGACGTTGCATGCATCGTCGCGTGCCTGCGTGCGCCTTGCACGACGGGCGCAAGCGGCCGGTGGCACGGATCTCGCAGATAGGGATTCGCACGGCGGGCCCGCGTGCCGTTCCGCGATCGCGGCTGGCGTCAAGCGCCGGCCCGACGGCGATCGGCTGCCGACAGGACTCCGAACCTTTACCGGCCCCCTGCACCACACGTAGATAGTCGCGCGGCGACGAGGCATCGCGCGCATGGGGAGGCCATGATGCTCAAGACGAAACAACCGTTCCGTACGCCGGGACGGCGCTATCGCGCAACCTTGTTCGCCGCAGCCGCTTTCGCGTGCTGCTGTTCGTATGCCGTCGCACAAGACGCGACACCTGACCCCGCACCCGATGCAGTTGCCAGCGCGGACGCCGTCATGATGCTGGTCGACGACGCTGCGCCATGCGCGGCCAATCCGGCTGCGTGCGCGGTGCACGTCTACGCCGGCGGGCATGTCGGCAGTCATGGCGCGGGCCCGAACGGCAATGGCAGCGGCAGCAGCCCCGGTAGCGGAAATGGCAATGGCGGCGGCAGCGGCAACAACGGGAACGGTGCCGTCGGACCTGCTGGCATCGGCGGAACGACGAGCGGGACTTCCGGCGGCACGAGCAGTTCGGGCCGCGGAGGCAGTGCATCTGGCAATAGTGGTTCGGGGGGCAGTACTTCCGGGGGCGGTACTTCCGGGGGCGGTACTTCCGGAGGCGGTACTTCCGGAGGCGGTACTTCCGGAGGTGGTACTTCCGGAGGCGGCACTTCCGGAGGTGGTACTTCCGGAGGTGGTACTTCCGGAGGTGGTACTTCCGGAGGCGGTACTTCCGGAGGCGGTACTTCCGGAGGTGGTACTTCCGGAGGTGGTACTTCCGGAGGCGGTACTTCCGGAGGCGGTACTTCCGGAGGCGGTACTTCCGGAGGCGGTACTTCCGGAGGCGGAGGTCACGGCGGACACGGTGGCCATGGTGGTAGTGGCGACGGTGACGGTGGTGGCCACGGCAACGGCGGTGGTCATGGCAACGGTGATGGCGGTGGTCACGGCGACGGCGGCGGCCATGGCAACGGTGATGGCGGCGGTCACGGCAACGGCGGCGGCCATGGCAACGGTGATGGCGGTGGTCACGGCGACGGCGGCGGCCATGGCAACGGTGATGGCGGCGGTCACGGCAACGGCGGTGGCCATGGCAATGGTGACGGCGGTGGTCACGGCAACGGTGGCGGCCATGGCAACGGCGGTCACGGTAATGGCGGTGGCAATGGAAACGGCAGCGGCGGCGCCGGCAATGGCGGTGGTGCTGGCGGCAACGGCGGCCATGGTAATGGCGGTGGCAATGGAAACGGCAGTGGCGGCGGCGGCAATGGCAGTGGTGCTGGCGGCAACGGCGGCCATGGTAATGGCGGTGGCAACGGCAGCGGCGGCGCTGGCAATGGCAGTGGCGCTAGCGCTGGCGGCAACGGCGGCCATGGCGGTAATGGCGGCAACGGCGGTACCGGTGGCAACGGCAGCAATGGCGGCCACGGCGGTACCGGTGGCAACGGCAGCAATGGCGGCCACGGCAATGGCGGTGGCAACGGCAATGGAAACGGCAGTGGCGGCGCCGGCAATGGCGGGGCCAACGGCGTCGGCAATGGCCATGGCGCCGGAAACGGCACTGGCGGCGGACACGGCAACGGCGGATCGTCCGGAGGCAACCACTGACCTGCCGCGTTGCCCGGCCGGGTGCCGTCAGAGCATTTCGAGCGCGCGCTTGCTGCGTGGCGGACGGAAGTACGCGTCAAGCTGCGCGCGCTCGTCATCGCTGAATATGAAATCGAGCGCGGCCCGGTTGTCGTGCACGTGTTCGATCCGCGCCGCCTTCGGGATCGCGAAAACCCCCGGCTGCGCGAGCACCCACGCGAGCGCGACGCGCATCACCGACACCCCGCGCTGCCGCGCGATCTCGTCGAGCGGCGAGCGCTTCGGCAGCCGCCCGTGATCGACCGGGCTGTATGCCATCGCCGGCATCCGGTGCCCGGAAAGCCACGGCAGCAGGTCGAACTCCGGGCCGCGACGCGCGATGTTGTAGAGGATCTGGTTGGTCGCGCATGCGCCACCGCCCGCGTCATCGACGAGCTCGGCCATGTCGGCCGTATCGAAGTTGCTGACACCCCAGTGACGGATCTTGCCCGCGCGCTGCAGCGCTTCGAAGCCTTCGACCGTCTCCTCGAGCGGCACCGAGCCGCGCCAGTGCAGCAGATACAGGTCGAGGCGATCGGTACGCAGGCGCTTGAGGCTCGCATCGCACGCGGCGACGACGCCACGCCGGCTCGCATGGTGCGGATAGACCTTGCTGACGAGGAACACATCGTCGCGCAAGCCCGCAAGCGCCTCGCCGACGAGTTCCTCGGTCGCACCGTCGCCGTACATCTCGGCCGTATCGACCAGCGTCATCCCGAGTTCGACGCCCTCGCGCAGCGCGGCGATCTCGTCCGCGCGCCGGGCCGGCCGCTCGCCCATTTCCCACGTGCCCAGGCCAAGCTTCGGAATCGTCTCGCCGTCCGGCAGGACGACCGTGGCGATCGTGTCTGTCATGCGTTCCTCGTTGCGGATTCGTGGCCGCGCACCGCGGCCCGAGCATGGAATACGACGCATCAGTGTAGTCAATCGGCGCGCAATTCACCTATTGCACGGCAAAAACCGGCTATAACGGCGCCACGCGATGACTTAGAATGGCCGCAACCTGATCGATACCCACTCCATGAAGTCATCCACGGACGACCGCTGGCAGGACCTGCGCCCCGACCCCGACAACGACACGCCGCTCTACCTGCAGCTCGCCCGCAAGCTCGGCGACGCGATCCACGACAACCGCTGGACGGCCGGTGAGGCCTTGCCCTCCGAGCGCGTGCTGTCCGATGCGCTCGGCGTATCGCGCATCACCGCGCGCAAGGCGATCGCGCTGCTCGTCGAGCAAGGGCTGATCCGCCGCACACAGGGCGCCGGCAACTTCATCCAGCCGCGCTACGAGGATCCGCTGTCGCGGCTGTCGAGCTTCAGCGAAATGCTCGAACGGCGCGGCTTCAAGCCGAGCTCGCAATGGATCGCGCGCGAGATCCAGCCGGCGAACCGCGACGAGGTGATCCAGCTCGGGCTCTCGCCGGCCGCATCGGTTACGCGCCTGAAGCGCCTGCGCCTCGCCGACGGCATCGTGATGGCCGTCGAGAATTCGACGTTTCCCGCGACGCTGATCCCCGATCCGCAGGCGATCGGCGGTTCGCTGTACAGCTATCTCGAAGCGCGCGGCACGCCGATCGTGCGTGCGCTGCAGCATTTCCGCGCGGTCAACGCGACCGACGAGATCGCCGAGCAGATGGGCATCGCACCGCACGACGCGCTGCTGCTGATCACGCGAATCGGCTATACGTCGGACCAGCGTGCGATCGAACTGACCGATACCTACTGCCGCAACGACTACTACGACTTCGTCGTCGAGCTGCGCAAGTAACGTCAGCCGCACCGCCGGCGCTCACAGCCAGCGCGCGTCGTCGGCGCCGAGCGGCACGGGCGGGCGCGCCAGCGACGGCGGTGTCGCCGACAACCGCTCGGCCGGCCGCACCGCGTCGAGCGTGCCGAACGGCGATGCGATGCGCTCGATCCGGTCGCGCACGTCGGCGTGCGCAAAATCGGGGGCCTGCAGGCCGTCCGGCACGATGCCGAACGACTGCAGCCAGCGTCCCGTCTGCGCGAGCGACAGCCGCACATGCCAGCTTCCCCCTTCGCGCGCCCGGCGCGCGAGCGCGATCATCGCGCCGAACGCCGCGAGATAACCCGTTGCATGATCGAGCGCCTGGCACGGCAGGTGGCGCGGCCCGTCCGCGTGCGCGCCCTGCTGCTCCTGCCACGCGATCCCGCTCGCAGACTGCACGAGGCTGTCGAAGCCGCGCCGCTGCGCCCACGGCCCCGCGTGCCCGTACGCGGATATCGACACGTACACGATGCCGGGCCGCCGCGCCGCCAGCGCTTGCGGTGCGAAGCCGCGCGCCGCGAGCGCGCCGGGCCGGTACGATTGCAGGAACACATCCGCGTCGCGTGCGAGCGCATGCAGCGTATCGATGCCGGCCGCGTCGCGCAGGTCGATCCACGTCGAACGCTTGCCACGCCCGTTGTCGATCACGAGCGGTGCGATGTTCGGCAGGTGCGGGCCGTTGACGAGCAGCGTCTGCGCGCCGTGCGACGCCAGCGTGCGGCCCGCGACCGGCCCCGCGATGATGCGCGTGAGATCGAGCACGCGCACCCCTGCGAGCGGCTGGCCGGCTTCGCCGCGGCCGATCGGCTCGACCGGCGCGTCGCCGATCCGCTCGATCTCGAACAGCGGCAGCGACGCGATCGCGCGCGCCTGCTCGTGCGCCGCCCACTCGTCAGGTGTTCTGATCAATGCGGCGCACAGGCCGGCCTCGGCCAGCGCGGTATCGAGTGCCGCGCCATCCCGCGTGCGGATCGCCGCGGCGACATCGTCCCGCTGCGCGCCGCAGCCGAGCACGTCGAGAATCCCGCGCAGGTGATGCGGAAAGTTCGCGTGCAACTGGATCCAGCGCCCGTCGCCCGTCTCGAAGAAGCCCGTCACCGGATGACGCAACTCCGGCGGCGGGCCGTCGTCCACGCGCAGGTAGCGTTCGCTGCGGAACGCGACGAGCGCGTCGCGCACCGACACGTCGACCGATTGCGCGACGCCCGTGCGAAGCCGGTGGCATTCGGCCGCCGCGAGCCCGGCTGCCGCGATCGTCGCCACAGCGAGCGTGCCGACCCGGAAGGTCGACGGCAGCGTCGGGTCCTGCCCCGTCACGGTCGTGCGGGGCAGCGCATCGGGGGCGCCCTGGGCGAGCCGCCACAGATGCGTCAACGCGAGTTCGGGTGTCATGGCGGGATGGGCGGTGGGGGACAAGGTCGAGTCTAGAATTCGCGACAGCCGCGAGCAACCCTGATTGCGCGAATCAGCGCAACGCGCACGGTCGTAGCATAGGTGCGCCGCCTTCGCCGCGGCAGGAGCGGCCGGCATCACATTCCCCGACACGCAGGAAGCCTGCCGGCACCTCGGTACCGGCGTGAACCCCTGCACATTCGAACCGCGACCTGCCGCGTTCGCTGCCGGACGGCGCGGCCAGGCACCGCTGCTGCCACGCGGACAAAGTGCGGCTACCCGCACGCCGCCGTACCAACACGAAACGCTCCGTCGGCGGCATCGAACGTTCGCTCGCCCCGGGACGTGCCGGAGCCGGGCTCGCCGATCACCGCGATCGCCAGCCGGTCGCACGGCCGGCCGGACCGCGCATGCGCTCGAACCCTGCACGGACGGAAAGCCGATCCAGCCCCGGGCGCGCTACGTCGGCAGCGATGCGGGCGCGTGACGCCGGCCGTCGCGCCATGCGACGAGCGGCCACCACCACGCCTGCGCGGCGCGCCTGGCCGGCATCTCGAGCGGGCCGAACGCGAACATCGCGCCCTGCGCCCCCGCGCTGACCCAGATGCGCATGCCGGGCGTGAGCATCAGCGAATCGCCGGCGCCGAGCCAGTGATCGTCGGGCCGGCCCTCGATCGTCACCCAGGCCTCGCCGTCGGCCACCTCCAGTGCGGTACGATCGACGATCCGCCACCGACCGGCCGGCTCGTCGCCATCGATTACGTAAAGTCGCAGTTCGCGCATGGCAGCCTCCTGGTCGCACGGGTCCGATGGCATCAGTATTTCGGACAGTGGCAGCACACGGACAGATACGGCTGCAGACACTTTCGGCTGAACTGTACTGGTCACTCGACGGTGACGGGCACCCGCCTGACGGACTTCGCGCCGCCCTTGCGCCGAACCTGCAGGGTGCGATGGCTTTCCCTACAATGTCGGCTGTCCCGCGCCACCACCCCGCCTCCATGTTCCAGCGCCCGCCTGCCGCCGCTCCCGGCGAAAAGAACCTCACCGTGATGCTCTGGCTCGTCGCAACGGGCTTCTTCATGCAGACGCTCGACGCGACGATCGTCAACACGGCGCTGCCGTCGATGGCCGCGAGCCTCGGCGAATCGCCGCTGCGCATGCAGTCGGTCGTGATCGCGTACTCGCTGACGATGGCGGTGATGATCCCCGTGTCGGGCTGGCTCGCCGACACGTTCGGCACGCGGCGCGTGTTCTTCAGCGCGATCCTGGTGTTCTCGCTCGGCTCGCTGCTGTGCGCGAACGCGCATACGCTGACGCAACTCGTCGCGTTCCGCGTCGTGCAGGGGGTCGGCGGCGCGATGCTGCTGCCGGTCGGCCGGCTCGCGGTGCTGCGCACGTTCCCGGCCGAACGCTACCTGCCCGCGCTGTCGTTCGTCGCGATTCCCGGCCTGATCGGCCCGCTGATCGGACCGACGCTCGGCGGCTGGCTCGTGAAGATCGCGTCGTGGCACTGGATCTTCCTGATCAACGTGCCGGTCGGCGTCGCGGGCTGCATCGCGACCTTCTATTCGATGCCCGATTCGCGCAACCCGGCCGTGGGCCGCTTCGACCTGAAGGGCTATCTGCTGCTGACGATCGGCATGGTCGCGATCTCGCTGTCGCTCGACGGGCTTGCCGATCTCGGCATGCAGCACGCGGCCGTGCTGGTGCTGCTGATCCTGAGCCTCGCGTGCTTCGTCGCGTACGGGCTGTATGCGGTGCGCGCGCCGCAACCGATCTTCTCGCTCGAACTGTTCCGGATCCACACGTTCAGCGTCGGGTTGCTCGGCAACCTGTTCGCGCGGATCGGCAGCGGCGCGATGCCGTACCTGATCCCGCTGCTGCTGCAGGTGAGCCTCGGCTACTCGGCATTCGAGGCCGGGTTGATGATGCTGCCGGTGGCGGCGGCCGGGATGTTCTCGAAGCGGATCATCACGCGCCTGATCACGCAGCACGGCTACCGCAAGGTGCTGCTCGCGAACACCATCATGGTCGGCGTGATGATGGCGAGCTTCGCGCTGATGCGCGACACGGTGCCCGTCTGGGTGAAGGTCGTGCATCTCGCGCTGTTCGGCGGCTTCAACTCGATGCAGTTCACTGCGATGAACACGCTGACGCTGAAGGATCTCGGCACGGGCGGCGCGAGCAGCGGCAACAGCCTGTTCTCGCTCGTGCAGATGCTGTCGATGAGCCTCGGCGTCACGGTCGCGGGGGCGCTGCTCGCGACGTTCACGGGCATGCTGCGCACCGTGACGCCGAGCAACACGCTGCCGGCGTTCCATGCGACGTTCGTCTGCGTCGGGATCATCACGGCCGCGTCCGCGTGGATCTTCGCGCAGCTCGCGCCCGAGATCCGCAGCACCGCGCGCAAGACCGACCCGTCCGAGCGCGCGTGACGCGCGGCGCGCGCCGAACCGGATCGGCGCGCACCATTGCGGTGCAGCGCGGCCCTGCGATGTGGCTGTGATACGGCTGCACTGCCCGGCGGCTCGACCGCGACGCGCCGCCGCACGGGGTACGATGCCGTGCACGCTTCTTGCTCGCCTATTCTCTAGGTAAACTGGCAGTCTTCCTTCGGCCGACATCATGAGCATGATCGAAATCGATCCCCCCGGCTTTCAGCCGCCCCGCCCCGTCGCCGGTGACGACGGGAACCGGCGCACCGTGCTGTACGGCGGCTACACCGTGTTCAGCGTGTTCCAGCCCGTTTTCTCGGTGTCGCACCGCCGCGCGATCGGCTATCACGCGTCGCTGCGTGCGCACGACGAGGAAAGCCGCCAGGTGGCGTCGCACGAGGTGTTCACGCAGGCGGCGCGGCGCGGCGACCTGCTCGAGCTCGGCCGGCTCGCCGAATCGCTGCATCTCGGCAACTTCCACGCGTTCGACAGCCATGACGAATGGCTCTTCCTGAGCCTGCATCCGGCCGCGCTGATGGACACCGTCTACAGCGACGCCATGCTCGCGAACCTGAAGGCGCTCGGGCTGCCACCGCACCGCGTGGTGCTCGAGGTGCCCGAGCAGGCCGGCGGCGAGACGCCGCGCTACGCGGCGATCGTCGACGGGTTGCGCAAGGCCGGCTTCCTGATCGCGCTCGTCGGGTTCGGCGCGAAGCATTCGAACATCGACCGCGTGTGGCACCTGCATCCCGACATCGTCACGCTCGACCGCGGCATCCTCGCGCAGGCGAGCGAGCACTCGCATCTCGAACGCGTGCTGCCGGGGCTCGTGTCGCTGCTGCACGAATCCGGCCAGCTCGTGCTGATGGGCGGGCTCGCGACCGAGCGCGACGCGCTGATCGCGCTCGAATGCAACGTCGATTTCGTGCAGGGGCAGTACTTCGCGGGGCCGAGCGTCGAACCGGTGCAGCCGCAGGCCGCCGCGGGATGCATGGATATGCTGTCGGCCGCGTTGCGGCTGCGCGTCGCGCAACGCGAGCACACGCAGGCGGAACGGCTCGCACCGTACGTCGCGGCGCTCGAGGAAGCGAGCCAGAAGCTCGTCGCGGGAGAATCGCTGACCGACGCGGCGGCTGTCGTACTCGGGCTGCCCGAGACCGCGCGCTGCTTCCTGCTCGACGCATCGGGCCGCCAGATCGGCGACAACGTGGTCGCACGCGGCGGCGTATCGCAGCGCGCCAAGCGTTTCCGGCCGCTGCTGCATTCCGAAGGCGCGAGCTGGGAACGGCGCCCGTACTTCATCGACGCAATGCGCGCGCCGGGCCGCGTGCACCTGACGCCGCCCTACCTGTCGATCAACGAGGCGCACCTGTGCGTGACCGCGTCGATCGCCGCGCCAGTTGCGACCGGCATGCAGGTGCTCTGCGTCGACATCAACTGGGAAGCGGCACTCAACCGCGAATGAACGCGCTGCCGCGCCGCACTCAAGCGGCGGCGGCCTTGCGCACGATCAGCCGGTGCACGCGCTTGCCGGACGATGCGCTGACGACCTCGTGCTCGTCGATCACCTGCGTGCCGGCGCCGAGCGCCGCCCGCATCCGCGCCGAATCGAGCGGCGTGTAGAGGCGGCCGCGCTCATCGCGCAACGCGCCGTTTCCGGCCACCCGCCAGCTCAGGTACAACGTGCCGCCCGGCATCAGGAGTTCGGCCAGCCGCGTGGCAGCCGCCGCCGCGTCCGCCTGTTCGAGATGCATGACGACCGTTTCGCACAGCACGTTGCGAAACACGCCGGACGGCACGCCGGCCAGTGCCGGCAGCGCGGCCAGTTCGAAGGTGAGATCCGGATGGCGGCGCCGCGCCTCGTCGAGCAGCGCGGCGCTCGCGTCGTAGCCACGCACGTCGAAGCCGCGCGACGCGAGCCAGGCCGTATCGCGCCCGGCTCCGCAGCCGACGTCCGCGGTCGGCCCCGGCGAGAAATGCTGCTCCAGCAGCGCGTACATGTCGTCGGGCGCAGCCTGGTCGAGCCAGTCCTGCGCGTATTGCGCGGCATAGGCGTCGTAGGCATCGAGAGTCGGGCGATCCACCATGGTGACTGCTCCGCAGAGGCGTCGCATGACGCACCCCGCATCTTAGCCGTTGCACACCCCGTGCGGCATCACGCACGCGCACTCAGTGCGACGGGTCGCGCCCCTACGCGGCCCGCACGTCGCCCGCGCGCGGCGCCTGCGCGGTCAGCTCGGCCCACAGCGCATCGCCACGCCAGGCCGGGCGCGCCGCCGCGCGTTCCGCGTCGTGCACGAGCGCGCACAGTCGCGCATTGACAGGCGCCTGCGCGCCGAAGCGCGCGGCCAGCCGCACGACCTCTCCGTTGATCCACTCGACTTCCGTCACACGCTGCGCCGCGAGATCGTCGGACATCGACGAACGCGCGAGCGGGTCGATCGCCAGCATCCGCCCACCGAGCACGCGGAACGCGGCATCGGGCAAGTCGAGCACGGCCGGGATCCACGCGGCCGGCAACGGCGTCAGCCGCGCAGGCCGGATCGCGGCCCGCGCCAGCCAGTGCAGCGCTTCGCGCTGCGCGAGCGCGACGCAGCGCCGGTACGCACGTTGCGCGAGTTCGTCGCGCAGCGGCAGGTTCGCGAGCGCGTTGACCGCGTTGTTCAGGTTGAGCAGCAGCTTCGCCCATTGCACGGCCCGCATGTCGCGGTGCAGCGCGAGCGGCAGCCCGGCGCGCACGAATGCGGCGGCGAACGGCTGCAGCGCGGGGGACGCGTCAGCCGCCAGCGTACCGGCCGAGCCCTGGTGAAACGCACCGGGCGCCCGCTCGATCGCGTTGAACGGCACCATGCCGGCGAGCACGGTCGCCTGCGGCAGCGCCTCGCGTAGCACGTCGGCGTTGTGCAGGCCGTTCTGGAAGCTGATCACGACCGTGCCGGACCGCAGCACGCCGGCGAGCTGCGCCGCGGCCTCGCGCGTCGCCGCCGATTTCACCGCCACAAGGACGAGCCGCGCGGCTGCCGCAGCCTCCGGATCGATTGCGAACCCGACATCGGCCGGCGCAAGCGTCGCGCGATAGCCGCGCTGGTCGGTCAACGTCAGCCCGTGCCGATGAATCGCGTCACCGATCCTTGCGCGGCCGACGAGCGTCACCTGCGCGCCGGCCGCCGCGAGCCGTCCGCCGAGATAGCAGCCGACGGCGCCCGCGCCGAACACGCAGACCGGTGCGTCAGACATGCGAATGCGCGCCGCCGTGCACGGGGCCGGCCCGCCGCTCGACTTCGCGGCGCACGTCGCCGCGCAACCCCGCGAAGAACGCGACCTCGGCGACGACGAACAGCGGCCCGACCATCAGGCCGACCAGATCGTCGACGAATGCGGGCTTGCGCCCTTCGAACCAGTGCCCGACGAACTGGACGATCCAGCCGACGACGAACGCGCCGATGCCGATCGCGAGCCATTGCGCGGTCGGCAGCAACGCAAGCGCCTGCGCGACCCACAGGCCCAGCGCGAACAGCGCGGTCATCACGATACCGAACCGCAGGTCGAGACGCAGGTAGAACACCGCGAACGCGACGGCCAGCAGCAGCGCCGGCGACAGCGCGATGCCGGCCAGCATGCCGAGCGCCGGCCGCGACAGCAGCACCTCGACCGCGAATACGATCATCGGGATCCCGACCAGATGCGTCGCGATGTTGCGCGCGTCGCGGTGGTAGGCCGCATACTGGGCAAGATGGTCTTCAAGCGTCTTCATCGCGTCTCCTGGTCGGTTATTGAGCGCTATGATGCGCGTCACGCCCGAAAACCTCTGTCAGCTACCCGACATCGCGTGCCCATGCCCTCTTCGCTCGCCCCGTACCTGCCGCAGATCGAAGCGAACCCGTGGTTCGCCGCGCTGCCGCCCGCGTTGCGCGCGGATCTGCTCGCCCGCGCGGCGCTGCGCCGGCTGCCGGCCGGCCATGCGCTGTTCCGGCGCGGCGACCCGCCGTGCGGGCTGTACGCGGTACTGGCCGGTTCACTCACGATAGGTGCGGTCGACCCGCTGGGCAAGGAGGCGCTGCTGACGGTGGCCGAGCCCGTCACCTGGTTCGGCGAGATCGCGCTGTTCGACGGCCAGCCGCGCACACACGATGCGATCGCACTCGACGATGCGCTGCTGCTGCACGTCCCGCAGGCCGCGTTGCTCGCGATCCTCGACGCGACGCCGCAATACTGGCGGCAATTCGCGCTGCTGATGGCGCAGAAGCTGCGCCTGAGCTTCCTGACCGTCGAATCGATGAGCGTGATGCCGGCCGCGCAGCGGCTCGCCGCCCGGCTGCTGATGATCGCCGACGGCTATGGCGGGATCAGCGCCGGCCGCACCCGCATCCGGCTGTCGCAGGAAAAGCTCGCGGCCATGCTGTCGCTGACGCGGCAGACCACCAACCAGTTGCTGAAGGCGCTGCAGGCCGACGGCGTCGTGCGGCTGCACGTCGGTGAGATCGAGCTCGTCGACGTCGACGCGTTGCGGCGGGCGAGCGGGTTGCCCGACGGCGTGCGCTGAGCCCCGGCACCACCGTCACGCGGCCTCCCCGCCGTCACCGCGTTGCGCTATCGTGGCGGCTCGTCCGTTCATCCGCCCGCACGCCTTGAGCACGTCGACCGCCTCCGCTCCGTCCCGCCATCCTTGGCCGGTATTCGTCGCGTTCCTGCGGCTCGGCCTCACGTCGTTCGGCGGCCCGGTCGCGCATCTCGGCTACTTCCGCACCGAATTCGTCACGCGGCGCGGCTGGCTCACCGAGCGCACGTACGCGGATCTCGTCGGGCTGTGCCAGTTCCTGCCGGGGCCCGCGAGCAGCCAGGTCGGGATGGCGATCGGCCTCGCGCGCGCCGGCTACGCGGGCATGTTCGCCGCGTGGCTCGGCTTCACGTTGCCGTCGGCGTTGCTGATGATGCTGTTCGCGCTCGGCGTGCACGCGACGGGCGCGCCGATCGAAGCCGGCGCGCTGCACGGGCTGCGCATCGTGTCGGTCGCCGTGATCGCGCAAGCCGTGTGGGGCATGGCGCGCACGCTGTGCCCGGATGCCCTCGCCACCATAAGCCAGCCGCAGCCCGCCCCGCGCGCCCGATCGCGCAATCTCGGTCGGCGTCGCGCCCAGCACACGATTCATCCAGTTCGCCATGTGGCTCTGGTGCGCAAACCCGGCTTC
>NZ_JAAGPP010000425.1:0-242 GCF_017104975.1 Burkholderia sp. Ac-20344 | reverse complement strand
GCTCGCGCATCGTCATCGTGATCCGCTCCGTTGCAGCCATCGCAGCCTCCGGCGCCGGACACCCGGCGGCCGAACAGCTTACGCGGCCCGAAAGCGGACATTTCTATGTAGCCAAAAGGGGGTGCGGACAAAATCTTGGACTACCTTGGAGGTAGTTCATGTATTCATACGAAGACCGCGTTCGAGCGGTTCAGCTCTACATCAAGTACGGCAGGAGCGCAGCGGCAACTATTCGCGAGCTG